>NZ_JAKSYQ010000115.1:0-83895 GCF_022829665.1 Methylobacterium sp. E-041
CGCGGGCTCGTGCCCGCCTTGCCGCCGACCGTTTCGCGCATCCCCTCTCCCCGCACGCGGGGAGAGGGCCGCGACGACCCCGTCGTCGTCGCGGCGAGGCGGCAGCCGACGGTGAGGGGGCTTCGACCGGCGAGCCTCCCAGGGCACCGTCCCCTCACCGCCGCCTCGGCTTCGCCTCCGCTTCCCGGCCGCACGACGAGGTGCGGCCGGGCCTCTCCCCGCGTGCGGGGAGAGGGGGGCCCTCCCCACTGCCGGGGCATCCCGCGATGACCGTCCTCGACGCCTACGCGCTGCTGCGGCCGTGGTGGCTGCTGGCGATTCCCCTGGTCGCCGTGCTGGCCTTCCGCGCCGCCGCCCGCGCCGCGCCCCTCGGCGACTGGGCGCGGGCGGTCGATCCGGCGCTGATGGCGCTGATGGTCCGGCGCGGGGCGGTGCTCGGCGGGCGGCGGCAGGCGAACCTCGCGGCCGCGCTCGCCGCCGGCTTCGTGGCGCTGGCGCTCACCGGGCCCGCGGTCGAGCGCAAGGACGCGACGACCTTCCGCAACCTCGACGCGACGGTCATCGTCGCCGACCTGTCGCGCTCGGTCGCCGAGGGCGGCGGGCTGAAGGACCTGCGCCAGATCGCGCAGGGCGTGGCCGAGGCCGCCGGCACCCGCGCGGTGGCGCTGGTGGTCTATGCCGGCGACGCCTACGTCGCGACCGGGCCGACCACCGACCGCGACAGCTTCGGCACCACCCTGTTCGCGCTCGATGCCGACACGGTGCCCGACCGCGGCAGCCACCCCGAGCGCGGGCTGGCGCTGGCCCGCCGCACCCTGGAGGAGGCCGGCGCGCTCGCCGCCGACGTGGTGCTGATCACCGACGGCGACGGCATCGGCGACGCGGCCCTGCGCGAGGCCGAGGCGATGCGGGCCAAGGGCTGGCGGCTCCAGGGGGTGTTCGTGCCGGCGCAGAAGACCCTGCCGCCCGGCGCGCCGAAGACCGACCGGGCCGCCCTCGACCGGCTCGCCGCCGCCGGCGGCGGGGTCGCGGCCGACCTGTCGGCACCCGCCCCGGTGCTCGACGCGGTCGGCGCCGGCACCGCGCAGCACCTGGCGGCGGGCGGCTACGCCGTGCTCGCCTTCGCCGATCTCGGGCGCTGGCTGCTGCTGCTCGCGCTGGGGCCGGCGCTGATCCTGTTCCGGAGGAGCGCGTGATGACCGCCTTCGCGCTCGGCCGCCGGCCGCTCTCCCCCGCCGTCTCGGCCGCGCTCTCCCGCGGCTGGCGGCGCTGGGCCCGGACCTTCGGGCTCGCCGCGGCCGGGGCCGGGATCCTCGCGCTGATGCTGGTCTCGCAGCCGCGCACCGGCCTCGGCCGCCTGCTGATCGGGGTCGGACTGCCCTCGGCGGCGCTCGCGGTGCTCGACGATCCGGCCTGGCGCGGGCCGGCCCTGTACGAGGCCGGCCGCTACGACGAGGCGGCGGCTGTGTTCCGCAACGGCGGCCGGCGCAACGCCTACAACCTCGGCAACGCGCTCGCCCGGACGGGCGACTATGCCGGCGCGATCGAGGCCTACGACGCGGCGCTGCAGTTCAACCCGCGCGACGCCGACGCGCAGGCCAACCGCTCGCTGATCGCCCAGCTCGTCGCCGAGGCGATCGACCGCAAGGGCGGCGGCACCGCCAACGGCTCGGCGCAGTACGGCGCCCGCTACAACAACACCGCCAACCAGGAGAAGGACAACACCCTCCAGGCCAATTCCAGCGGCGAGGGCCTGGCGGGCAACAAGGAGGCGAGCTCCTCGGCCTCGATCCCCGGCAACAGCAAGGTCGCGCGCCGCGGCCAGGCCGAGCAGCAGACCTTGGAATCGGGCCGCGGCGAGGCCCGGGGCTCGGCCGGCGACGCCGCCGGGCGCGGCCGCACCGGCGGCGGCTCGGCGATGGTGGCCGAGGCCCCCGAGAAGGAGGTGCGCCGCGTCACCAAGAGCTTCGAGGCGCACGAGATCCGCCCCGACCGCCTCTGGCTCCGGACCCTGCCGGACGACCCCGGCCGCTACCTCAAGCTCCGCCTCAAGGCCGAGCAGGCCCGCCGCATCGAAGCCGGCACCAGCATGCCCGCCGGGAGCAACCCATGGTGAGGTTTTGGAATGCCGACGGCCTATCTCGTCATCGCCGGACGCGGGCGCCGGAGGAGGCCCGGGAAGCACTGCGCGGCTCCTTCTCCCAGGGGGAGAAGGGTGGGATGAGGGGCGTGACCTCTCCGGGGCGTTCTCATCCCTCACCCCGACCCTCTCCCGCCCGGGAGAGGGGGCCCGCGCTCGCTTCGGCGGCGTCACGCCTTCGCCCCGGCGCCTGGGCTTGCGCGGCGCTCGCCGCCCTCCTCCTGGCCCAGCCCGCCCGCGCCGAGGTCGAGCCGGGCGACCTCACCCTCACGGTCACGCCCGAATTGAACGGCAACGCCGCGCCGTTCGTGCGCGAGATGGTGCTGCTGCGCATCCACGGGGTCTACAAGCAGCAGATCCTGCTCGAGGAGGTGATCCAGCCGACGCTGGCCAACTTCAGCTGGAGCCAGCTCGGCCGCGACCGCTGGAGCAGGACCAAGCTGAAGGACGGCCAGAGCGCCATCGCCTTCGACCGGGTGATCGCGGTGTTCCCGCACCATGCCGGCGACTTCACGATCGAGCCGTTCGACCACCGCCTGACGATCAACGACGACGGCCAGCGCCGGGTGATCGACGTGCGCTCCGGCCCGGTCGCGCTGCCGGTCGCGACCTGGACCAAGGAGGGCGGCGGCCCGGACGCCAAGGAGCCGTGGTGGCTGCCGGCCAAGGACGTGACGATCACCGATTCCTGGTCGCCCGACCCGGAGACGGTGAAGCTCGGCGACACCACCCGGCGCATCGTGACGGTGGAGGCGCAGGGCATGGTCGCCGAGGGGCTGCCGCCGCGCCCGGTGATGCGCACCCGCGGCATCCTCACCTTCGCCGGTCCGGTCACCCGCGAGACCCTGATCACCCCCGCCGGCCCGGTGGCGCGCGCCACCTACCAGTGGGACGTGAAGGCCGGCGTGCCCGAGATCATCCCCCTCGACGCGATCGTCATCCCGTGGTTCGACACGGTGTCGCGCACGATGCGCGAGGCCGAGATCCCCGCCCGCCAGATCGGCGGCGGCCTGCCCGACCGGGAAGGCGACCTCGCCCCCCCGCTCGCCACCGCGCCGTGGGTCGCGGCCGCCGCCGGGCTCGCCGCCTTCGGCCTCGGGCTGGCGCTGATCGGGTTCGGGACGGGCGCCGGGCGCCTGCGGCTGCCGCGCGGCGCCCGGGCGGCCCTGCGCCGCGCGGCGGCCGCGAACGACGCCGCCGCCTTCCGCGCCGCGACGCTCTCGGCCGAGCCCGACCTCGCCCGGGCCTGGCGCGCCGACCCCGATACCGCCGCCGGCCTCGCGGGCCTCGACCGCGCGCTCTACGCGCCGGGCGGTGCCGCGGCGCCGGACCTCCGGGCGCTCGCCCGCCGGCTGTCGCGCCCCGTCCGCCTGCGGGGCGCGGGCCCGGTCGCGGCCGACCGGCTCCATCCGCTCGACGGCCCCTTGAACGGCCCCCTCGATCGCCCGCTCGGCCG
This sequence comes from Methylobacterium sp. E-041, assembly GCF_022829665.1. NCBI lineage: Bacteria > Pseudomonadati > Pseudomonadota > Alphaproteobacteria > Hyphomicrobiales > Methylobacteriaceae > Methylobacterium > Methylobacterium sp. E-041. Next base: position 3,597 of record NZ_JAKSYQ010000115.1, read on the forward strand.
CTGACGCCCGGCGCCGGGCCCTCCTCAGTCGACCGCGATGGCGACGAGGGAGAACAGCCCGGCGAGCAGCAGGTTGGCGACGAGCACAAGGGCGATGACGGTCATGGACATCTTGTCGGTTGGGGCGGCCGGTCCGGCGCGCCGCCGTCCATAGCCCAGGCGCCCGGGCCCTGTCCGCGGGGCCGCTGGCGAAGCGCGAAAAGTCCCGCCGGCGATGCAGGCCGGCCACGTCACCGCGGAGCCGCAGGCAAGCGCCGACGGCGCGTCCGAACGTGCACGCCTTGCGTGTGCAACGCTTTCCCCACACCATCGTTAACGATCGGTTCGCGAACGGGGTGCGGCATGACGATGACAGCGATCGGCGGGGCCCTGACGGCGGCGTCCGGCTTCTTCGGCCTCGGCGGCCGCCTGCGCGCCGACGCGCCCGCGGCCGGCCCGGCGGCCGACGACGCCTTCGCCCCGCAGGCCGACGGTCCCGCCCCCGGCGACCCCTGGTTCGAGGCCGTGGCCGAAGCGCTGGCCGAGGCGGGATACCTCGACAGCTAGGGCGCCCGCGGCCCCGCGGTTCCTCCGCGTCCATGCATGCGTGGACGGGATCGCGGCTGCGCCGTCGCCTGTCCGTCATCGCCTCGCAGGCGCGGCACCGTTCGGCCCGAGACGCTAAAACGTTCGTTCTAAGAAACGGGCTGGTCACCGCAAATATCTTCTTCGGATGGGACGGTTCGGAGAAGATCCGGTTTTTCGCGTGTAAAATACCAGCGGGCTCGGCAAGCGATGGCTCATCGAAGCGCCGTGTTCCGGTCGTGCAGCGCCGCTCGACCAGTTGACAACGTTCTGTAAAAAGAACGAAAACCCGGTCTCTTCGTAAGGGATACGGGCCGAGACCGGCGCGCATCCCGCGGTGATGACCGGAGGATCGGCGTGAGCGAGCGGCACGGAACACGGCGGACGGGGCGGATCGGGCGGCGGGCGGCCTTGGCGGGGCTGTGCCTGGCCGGCGGCCTGCTCACGGTGGTCGGCGCGCGCGCCGAGACGGCCCTGCTCAACGTCTCGTACGATCCGACGCGCGAGCTCTACCGCGACATCAACGCGGCCTTCGCCGAGGACTGGAAGGCCAGGACCGGCGAGACCGTGACGGTGCGCGCCTCGCATGGCGGCTCGGGCTCGCAGGCCCGCACGGTGATCGACGGGGTCGACGCCGACGTGGTGACGCTGGGCATCCCCTCCGACATCGACGCGATCGCCAAGCTCACCAAGCGCATCCCCGAGGATTGGCGCGGCAAGCAGCCGAATGCCGGCCTGCCCTACACCTCGACGGTGGTGTTCCTCGTGCGCAAGGGCAACCCGAAGGGCGTCAAGGACTGGGGCGACCTCGCCAAGCCCGACATCAAGGTCATCACCCCGAACCCCAAGACCTCGGCCGGCGGGCGCTGGAACTTCCTCGCCGCCTGGGGCTACGCCTACAACCAGGACAAGGACGCGGCCAAGGCCGACGCCTTCGTCGGCACCGTCTACAAGAACGTGCCGGTGCTCGACACCGGCGCCCGCGGCTCCACCGTCACCTTCGCCCAGCGGGGCCTGGGCGACGTGCTGCCGACCTGGGAGAACGAGGCCTACCTCGTGCTCCAAGAGTTCGGCGCCGACAAGTTCGACATCGTCGTGCCGCCGACCTCGATCTACGCCGAGCCGCCGGTGGCGCTGGTCGACGCCAACGTCGACCGCAAGGGCACCCGCAAGCAGGCCGAGGCCTACCTGGCCTTCCTCTACACCGACAAAGCGCAGGCGATCTTCGCCAAGCACCATTACCGCCCCTTCAAGCCCGCCGCGGCGGCCGAGGCCGACCTCAAGCAGCTGCCGGACATCAAGCTGTTCAAGATCGAGGATCTCCAGGGCAACTGGGACGAGATCCAGAAGCGGAACTTCGACACCGGCGGCCTGTTCGACCAGCTGAGCCGCCAGGGGCGGTAGCGCCGACCGACCCCCTCTCCCCATCCGGGCAGCCGATCCCGGGCAGGCCCGAGGTCGCCGGGAGAAGGGACCCGCGATCGGGCCGGCCGCGTCGACCGATCCGAACGTTTCTCGAGAGACTTCCCATGGTCGCCCCACCCCGCCCGAAGCGGCGCTTCCGACAAGCCAGCGTGATCCCCGGCTTCGGGCTCACCTTCGGCTACACGCTGACCTGCCTCGGGCTGGTGGTGCTGCTGCCGCTGGCCGCCCTCGTCGCCAAGGCCTCGGGCCTCGGCCTCTCGGGGATCTGGTACGTCGCCACCGACCCGCGCGTGGCCAGCGCCCTCAGGATCAGCTTCGGCGTGTCGCTGCTCGCCGCGCTCACCGCCTCGGTGTTCGGCTTCCTCGTCGCCTGGGTGCTGACCCGCTACCGCTTCCCGGGTCGCAAGCTCGTCGACGCCGTGGTCGACCTGCCCTTCGCCCTGCCGACCGCGGTGGCGGGCATCGCGCTGGCCTCGCTCTATGCCCCGAACGGCCTCGTCGGCGCGCAGCTGGCGCGGCTCGGCATCCAGGCGGCCTACACGCCGGTCGGCATCTTCATCGCCATGGTGTTCATCGGCCTGCCGTTCGCCGTGCGCACCGTGCAGCCGCTGATCGCCGAGATCGACAAGGAGGTCGAGGAGGCCTCCGCGACGCTGGGCGCCACCCGGTGGACGACGCTGATCAAGGTGGTGCTGCCGCCGCTGATCCCGGCGGTGCTCACCGGCTTCGCGCTGGCCTTCGCCCGCGGCGTCGGCGAGTACGGCTCGATCATCTTCATCGCCGGCAACCTGCCCTACGTCTCCGAGATCGCGCCGCTGCTGATCGTCATCAAGCTCTCGGAGTTCGATTACGGGGGCGCGGCCGCCATCGCCACGATCATGCTCGGGATCTCGTTCCTGACCCTGCTGGCGATCAACCTGATCCAGGCCTGGAGCCGCCGGAGGTTCGGTTATGTCTGATCTGAGCCTGACGGCCGCGCCGGCGCAGGAGGAGGCCGCCAGCGAGGGCCGCCTCGTGCGCGGGCTGCTGATCGGCACCGCGGTGGTGTTCCTGGCGCTGTTCCTGGTGCTGCCGCTGTTCACGGTGTTCGCCCAGGCGCTCTCCCGCGGCGTGGGCGCCTATCTTGAGGCCTTCTCCGAGCCCGACGCCTGGACCGCGATCCGCCTGACGCTGACGGTGGCGGCGATCGCCGTGCCGTTCAACCTCGTCTTCGGGGTCGCGGCCGCCTGGGCCATCGCCAAGTTCGAGTTTCCCGGCAAGAGCCTGCTGATCACGCTGATCGACCTGCCGTTCTCGGTCTCGCCGGTGGTCTCGGGGCTGATCTACGTGCTGCTGTTCGGGAGCCGCGGCCTGTTCGGCGGCTGGCTGCAGGACCACGGCATCCAGATCCTGTTCGCGCTGCCCGGCATCGTGCTGGCGACGGTGTTCGTCACCTTCCCGTTCGTCGCCCGCGAGCTGATCCCGCTGATGCAGGAGCAGGGCAACGCCGAGGAGGAGGCGGCGCTGACGCTCGGCGCCACCGGCCTCCACACCTTCCGCACGGTGACGCTCCCCAACATCCGCTGGGGCCTGCTCTACAGCGTGCTTCTCTGCAACGCCCGCGCCATGGGCGAGTTCGGCGCGGTCTCGGTGGTGTCCGGGCATATCCGCGGCCTGACCAACACCATCCCGCTCCACGTGGAGATCCTCTACAATGAGTACAATTTCGTCGCCGCCTTCGCCGTCGCTTCGCTCCTTGCCGGACTCGCCCTTGTCACCCTCGCCCTCAAATCCCTCCTCGAATGGCGCTACGGGGCGGAGCTCGGGTCGCGGGCACGGCATTAACGCGAACTCGACCGCGATCCGCGTCGAGGGCCTGTCGAAGACCTTCGACACGGCCGCCGTGCTGCACGACTTCAACCTCGACGTGCGCGCGGGCGAGCTGCTCGGCCTGCTCGGCCCCTCGGGCTCGGGCAAGACGACGCTGCTGCGCATCATCGCCGGGCTCGACACGCCGGACCGCGGCCGCATCCTGTTCGGCGGCGACGACGCCACCTTCCTGCCGGTGCAGCAGCGCGCGGTCGGGTTCGTGTTCCAGCACTACGCGCTGTTCAAGCACATGAGCGTGGCCGACAACATCGCCTACGGGCTGAACGCGCGAAAGCGCGCGGAGCGGCCGCCGGCGCCGGAGATCAAGCGCCGCGTCGGCGAGCTGCTCGACCTGATCCGGCTGTCGGGCTTCGCCGACCGCTATCCCTCGCAGCTCTCGGGCGGCCAGCGCCAGCGCATCGCGCTCGCCCGCGCGCTCGCCGTCGAGCCGCGCGTCCTGCTCCTCGACGAGCCGTTCGGGGCGCTCGACGCGCAGGTCCGCAAGGACCTGCGCCGCTGGCTGCGCGAGATCCACGACCGCACCGGCCAGACCACGATCTTCGTCACCCACGACCAGGACGAGGCGCTGGAGCTCTCCGACCGCGTCGCCGTGCTCGACAAGGGGCGGCTCGAGCAGGTCGGCACCCCGGACGAGGTCCAGGAGAACCCGGCCTCGGCCACCGTGCTGCGCTTCCTCGGCGACGCCATCGAGGTCGAGGCGATCGCCGAGGGCGGCCGGGTCCGCGTCGACGGCAAGCCGACCCCGGTCGCCGCGCCCGCCGGCCTCATCGGCCCGGTGAAGCTGTTCGTGCGGCCCTGGCAGCTCCAGCTGGTGGAGCCCGCCACCGCCCACCTCACCGGCACCGTCCGCTCGTCCTACCGCAGCCAGGGCCGCCAGCGCATCGAGGTCGGCCGCCCCGACGGCGGCCTGCTGATCGTCGAGGATTCCGACGGCGAGCGCTACGCCGCCGGCCGCGAGGTCGGCCTGCGGATCAACGGGGGGTACGTGTTCGGGTAAGCTTCCTCCACGAGGGCGTCGGGCTCACGCATCTCTGCCTGACGGTACCGGATGGCTCGTCGGAAGCGGCGCCTGGCCCCTGTCGCGAACAAGCGATCGAATTCCCGCCTCGTTGCCCGCGCTTGCGCCTCCGACGATCCGTGCACGGCGGCGATCGGTCGGCAGATCGATGCGATCTTAGCGCACCGCTTGCCCCGAGGCGTCTGACATCGCGCGATCGGAGCGGCACGGCCGCCCCTCACGCCGTGGTCCCGTCCCGGCGGCGGAGCACCGAGTGCTTGCGGCTGTAGAAGAAGTAGATCGCGAAGCCGATCGCCATCCACACGACGAGCCGCAGCCAGGTGTCGAGGGGCAGGCCCGCCATCAGGAACAGGCAGGACAGGATGCCGAGGATCGGCACCGTCGGCACGCCCGGCACGCGGAACGGCCGGTACATCTCCTTGTCCGAGCGGCGCAGGTAGATCACCGAGCCGCAGACCAGGATGAAGGCGGCGAGCGTGCCGATGCTGACCATCTCGCCGAGGATCCCGATCGGCACCAGCGCCGCCACGATCGCCACCGCCGCGCCGATCAGGATCTGGCTGCGATAGGGCGTCTGGTAGGTCGGGTGCACGTGGGCGAACAGGCGCGGCAGCAGCCCGTCGTTGGCCATGGTGTAGAAGATCCGGCTCTGGCCGTAGAGCAGCACCAGGATCACGGTGGTCAGCCCGGTGAGCGCCCCGAGCTTGATCAGCGCCGAGAACCAGGCGATGCCGATCACGTCGACGCCCTTGGCGATCGGGTCGGGGACGTTGAGGTCCTTGTAGGGCACCACGCCGGTGAGCACCGCGGCGACCAGCACGTAGAGCACCGTGCAGATCGCGAGCGAGCCGAGGATGCCGATCGGCATGTCGCGCTGGGGCGATTTCGCCTCCTGCGCGGCGGTGGAGACCGCGTCGAAGCCGATGAAGGCGAAGAACACCACGCCCGCGCCGCGCAGCACGCCGCTCCACCCGAAATGGCCGAAGCTGCCGTCGTTGTCGGGAATGAACGGGGTCCAGTTGGCCTGCTTGATGTAGCCGTAGCCGAGCACGATGAAGGCCAGCACCACGGTGAGCTTTACCGCCACCATGACGTTGTTGAGCCGGGCCGATTCCTTGGTGCCGCGCACCAGCATCAGCGTGAGCAGCCCGACGATCAGCACCGCCGGCAGGTTCATCAGCGCGGTGGCGTCCGACCCGTCCGCGAGCTTCACCGCGGTGCCGGGCGCGGCGGTGAAGCGGGGCGGGATGACGAGCCCGACATCCTTGAGCAGGCTGACGACGTAGCCGGACCAGCCCACCGCCACGGTGGCCGCGCCCATGGCGTATTCGAGGATCAGGTCCCAGCCGATGATCCAGGCGAAGAACTCGCCCAGCGTCGCGTAGGTGTAGGTGTAGCTCGATCCCGCCACGGGGATGAGCGCGGCCATCTCGGCGTAGCACAGGCCGACGAAGGCGCAGGCGATGCCGCCGGCGACGAAGGACAGCATGATCCCCGGCCCGGCATATTGCGCGGCCGCCGTGCCGGTGAGCACGAAGATGCCCGCGCCGATCACCGCGCCGATGCCCATCGCGATGATCGAGAACAGGCCGAGCGATTTCGAGAGCTGATGCCCGTCGCTCTCGCCCCCGGCGAGGATGTCTTCGACGGTCTTGCGCCCCGTCAGGCCGGAGGGTTGATCCGTGTCAGCCATGGTCGCTCCGATCCGCGCGGCGGCATCCGGCACCATGTCGGGCGGCTCTCGGGGATGCCAGCCGGCGACGCGACTGATCCCCCGGTTTCGCTCGGCCCCCGGTGACGTTCGGCCCGCCCCCGCCCGGCAAGGAGCGTGCCGTCCCGGCGGCGCCTCGGCCGGGCTGTCGAGTTCGTGAGCCCGCCGGCCGGGTTTTACCGGTATCCGGGCCCCGCGCACGGCACGGCGATGCGTGCTAGACCGGTTTTCGGCGGGGGAACGCGGGTTTGTCGGTCGTACAACGGCACAACACGAAGATCGCCGGGGCCGGCGAGACCGCGATGGTCTTCGCCCACGGCTTCGGCTGCGATCAGAACATGTGGCGCTTCGTGGCGCCCGCCTTCGCGGATCGCTACCGGACGGTTCTGTTCGACCATGTCGGCGCCGGCGGCTCGGACCTGTCGGCCTACGACCCGGCGCGGTACGCCACGCTCGACGGCTACGCCGACGACGTGGTCGCGCTCGCCCGCGCCCTCGGCGTGCGGCGCGGCGTCTTCGTCGGCCACTCGGTCAGCGCCATGGTCGGCATCCTCGCCGCGAAGGCGGCGCCCGAGCTGTTCGACACCCTCGTCCTGGTCTGCCCCTCGCCGCGCTACGTCGACGACGCGGAGGGCGGCTACGTCGGCGGCTTCACCGCGGCGCAGGTGGAGGAACTGCTCAACTTCCTCGACAGCAACCACATGGGCTGGTCCCAGGCGATGGCCCCGACGATCATGGGCAACGCCGACCGCCCCGAGCTCGGCGCGGAATTGACCAACAGCTTCTGCCGCACCGATCCGGACATCGCCAAGCGCTTCGCCCGGACCACGTTCCTGTCCGACAACCGCGCCGACCTCGAGAACGTCGCCGCCCGCTGCCTGGTGATCCAGTGCGCGGAGGACGTGATCGCCCCCCGGGAGGTCGGCGAGTACGTCCACCGCAACCTGCCGGGCAGCGCGCTCGTCCTGCTCGACGCGACCGGGCATTGCCCGAACCTCAGCGCGCCCGAGGCGACGGTCGCGGCGATCGAGGCGTTCCTCCGAGGGTGATGACGTGGACGAGGCGACGCCCACCTCCGGGGTGCAGGAGGCCGACGACCTCGCCGACCTGTTCGAGAACGCGCCCTGCGGCTACGCCTCGGCCCTGCCGAGCGGGCGCCTGTCGAAGGTCAACCGGACGCTGGCGACCTGGACCGGATACCCGGCCGGCCACCTCGTCGGGCGCCGCTTCCTCGACCTGCTGACCATCGCCGGCAAGATCTACTACGAGACCCATTTCGCGCCGCTGCTGCGGATGCAGGGCTTCTTCAACGAGGTCGCCCTCGACCTCGTGCGCGCGGACGGCCGGACGCTGCCGGTGCTGGTCAACGCGGTGGTCCGCCGGGACGAGGCGGGCGAGATCCGCTTCATCCGGATCACCGTGTTCAACGCCTCCGACCGCCGGCGCTACGAGCGCGACCTGCTCGCGGCGCGGCGCGCCGCCGACGAGGCCACCGCCGCGCTGCGGGAGCTCAACCTCACCCTGGAGACGCGGGTCGCCGAGCGGACGGCCCAGCGCGACCGGGCCTGGCGGCTGTCGCAGGAATTGCTGATCGTGGCGCTGCCGGACGGCACCCTGGAGAGCGTCAACCCGACCTGGGCCGAGCTGCTGGGCTGGCGCAACGACGAGCTGATCGGCCGGTCGTTTGCCGCCTACACCCACCCGGACGACCTCGCCGCGACCCTGGCGGCCTTCGCCGCCATCCTGGAGCGGCCGCTCACGATTCCGTACGAGTACCGCTTCCGCCACAAGGACGGCTCGTACCGGTCGTTCGCCTGGACCGCCGCGTTCGAGGACGGCCGCGTCTACGCCTCGGGGCGCGACACCACGCTCGAGCGGGAGCAGGCCGACGCCCTGCGCCAGTCGCAGAAGATGGAGGCGGTGGGCCAGCTCACCGGCGGCCTCGCGCACGACTTCAACAACCTGCTCGCGGGCATCGCCGGCTCGCTGGAGATGATGCAGACCCGGATGCGGCAGGGCCGGGTCGAGGACGTCGCGCGCTACATGGCCGCCGCCCAGGGCGCCGCGCGCCGCGCCGCGGCCCTGACGCACCGGCTGCTGGCCTTCTCGCGCCGGCAGACCCTCGATCCCCGGCCCACCGACGTGAACCGCCTCGTGGCGGGGATGCACGAGCTGATCCAGCGCACCGTCGGCCCGGGCATCCCGGTCGAGGTCGCCGCCGGCGCGCGGCTGTGGACCGCCCTGGTGGACGCGTCCCAGCTCGAGAACGCGCTGCTGAACCTGTGCATCAACGCCCGCGACGCGATGCCGGACGGCGGCCGCATCACGGTCGAGACCACCAACGCGCGGTTCGACGCGCGCGCCGCCCGCCAGCACGACATGCCGGAGGGGCAATACCTCGCGCTGTGCGTGGCCGACACCGGCACCGGCATGCCGCCGGAGGTGGTCGCCCGGGTGTTCGAGCCGTTCTTCACGACGAAACCGATGGGGGCGGGCACCGGCCTCGGGCTCTCGATGATCTACGGCTTCGCCAAGCAGTCGGGCGGGGAGGTGCGGGTCCGCTCGGAGGTCGGGGCCGGCACCCGCGTGAGCATCTTCCTGCCCCGCCACCACGGCGACGCCGAGGCCGAGGGCAAGGTGGCGGCCGGCCCGGCGCGGCCGCGCTCCGGGCAGGGCGAGACGGTGCTGGTGGTCGACGACGAGCCGACGGTGCGGATGCTGCTCGCCGACATCCTGGAGGATCTCGGCTACACCGCGATCGAGGCGAGCGACAGCGCCGCCGGCCTCAAGCTGCTGCAATCGGACGTGCGCATCGACCTGCTGGTGACCGATGTCGGCCTGCCGGGCGGGATGAACGGGCGCCAGATGGCCGATGCCGGCCGCGCCCGCCGGCCCGACTTGAAGGTGCTGTTCATCACCGGCTACGCCGAGAACGCCGCGCTCGGCGAAGGCCACATGGCCCCCGGCATGGCGGTGGTGACCAAGCCGTTCTCCGTCGACGCCATGGCCGAGCGCGTCCGCGCGATGATCGAGGCGCCGCGCCCGGCCTGATCGCCGTGGCGCCGCCCCCGGCTTCCGATGGGCCGCCTTCTGATCTATCGCGGAGGGCGGCGCCCCGGGAGGCGCGCGATGCGGAGGCACCGGCATGGGCGTGGCGACGGATCCGGAGCGGGGCACCCGCCCCGACGTGCTGGCGGCGATCGGCGGGACGCCGCTGATCCGGCTGCGCCGGGCGTCGGAGGAGACCGGCTGCACCATCCTCGGCAAGGCCGAGTTCCTCAATCCCGGCCTCTCGGTGAAGGACCGGGCGGCGCGCGCGATCGTCGAGGACGCCGAGGCGCGCGGGCTGATCCGGCCGGGCGGCACCATCGTCGAGGGCACGGCGGGCAACACCGGGATCGGGCTGGCGCTGGTGGCCTCCGTGCGCGGCTACCGCACGGTGATCGTCATCCCGGTCACCCAGTCGGAGGAGAAGAAGCAAACCCTGCGGCTCGCCGGCGCCCGCCTCGTCGAGGTGCCGGCGGTGCCGTACGCCAACCCGAACAACTACGTCCACGTGGCGCGCCGCCTCGCCGAGCGGCTCGCGGCCACCGAGCCCGCCGGCGCGTTCTTCGCCGACCAGTTCGACAACGTCGCCAACCGCGGCGCGCACGAGCGGCACACCGGCCCCGAGATCTGGGACCAGACCGGCGGCACCCTCGACGGCTTCGTCTGCGCGGCCGGCACCGGGGGCACGCTCGCCGGGACGGCGCTGGCCCTGCGGGCGCGCAACCCCGAGGTCGCGATCGCGCTCGCCGACCCCGAGGGCTCGGCGCTCCACGCGCACTACACCGCCGGGACGCTCAAGGCCGAGGGCTCGTCGATCACCGAGGGCATCGGCCAGGGGCGGATCACCCGGAACCTCGAGGGGTTCGCGCCCGACCACGCCTTCCGCATCCCCGACGCGGAGGCGCTCGACATCGTGTTCGGGCTGATGCGGGAGGAGGGGCTGTCGCTCGGCGGCTCGTCCGGCATCAACGTCGCCGGCGCGATCCGGCTGGCGCGGGTGCTCGGCCCCGGCCACACCATCGCGACGATCCTCTGCGACGGGGCGGCGCGCTACGCCTCGAAACTGTTCAACCCCGCCTTCCTGCGCGAGCGCGGCCTGCCGACGCCGGACTGGCTGGACGAAGCCGGCGCGCCGCTGCCGGACTGGCACGCTTGAGCCGGCAAAACCGTCCGTCACGTTTGCGTGCGAATTATTTGAACGGAACGGATTGTCGCGGCGTTTGAACGGTCAAGCTCACGACCCGTGCGCTCCCGCGGAGACTTTCTTCCATGTCGCTCGTCACCATTCTGCTCATCATCCTGATCATTCTCGCCTTCGGTGGTGGCGGCTTCCTCGGCGGCGGCGCCTATCGCGGCCCGGGCTTCGGCCTCGGCGGCATCCTGATCATCGTCCTGATCGTGCTGCTGGTCACCGGCCGGCTCTGACGCCGGACGCGGGGGCCCGGTTCCGCGATCCGCGATCGGGGACAGGCTCCCGACGCCCCCTTCGCGATCTGCGGATCGCGGAGGGGGCTCTGTTTTCCGTGAGGTCTGATCGTCTTCACGCGAGCCGGGATCCACCGCGCTCGAAACCGCTCTAGCGGGCGCAGACGATCCCGATCACGGCGCCGCCGACCGCAGAGGCGGCGGCGCCGACGCTGCCGGCACCGGCGGTCGACGGCCGCGTCGCGATGCCGGCCTCGCCCAGGACGGCGGCGACGACCGTCCCCGGGATCACCGGGAAGCTCGCCGGCGGCATCACGCCCGCGATCAGCCGCGGCGCCGCCGGATAGGACGCCACGAGCCCCGCGAGGCCGCCCGCCCGGTCGAGCACCGGCGCCCCAGCCGACCCGGGCTGCAACGGCGCCGTCACCCGCGCCGCGCCCACCATCGCGCCCGGCGCGACCGACACGCCCGCATCCCCGCCCGCTGCCTCGGGCGCCTCCTGCGCCGCGACCACGACGCGATCCTCGGACGCCGACGCTCCGACGATGCCCGGCAGGCGCGGCGCCGGCAGCCCGGCGGCCTCCAGCAGCGCCAGGCCGCGCTCGCTGCGCAACACCCTGGCCGGGGCGCTCCCGATCCGCGGGGCCGGGCATGCCTCCAGCACCGCCGACGCGGTCAGCACCCGCCCCGGCGCCACGACGAGGCCGGTGCCGACGACGTTCGGGGCCGAGGCGACCTGCGGAGCACCCGAGCTCTGCGGAGCGCCCGACGCCGGTGGCGCGGCGGCCGGCGCGGTCGCGATCCGGGGCGCCTCGCCCGGCGTCCCGGGAAACGGCACGAAGCTGTTGGCGATGGCGATGACGAGGCGGTCGATCTCGCCCGCCTGCGCCGCCTCGTAGCCGATGGCGAAGCCGCGGATGCCCTCCGGCCCGGCGGCGTAGCGCACGTACGAGCGCCCCGAGGCGGTCTCGCCGGTGACGACGATGAAGTCCGGCCGCTTGAGCTTGTACGTCACCTTGCGGTCGGCGAGCGGCGCGGTCGCGCGGGTGAACAGCGCGTCGAGGTCGGTGCCGCCGGCGGGAAACGACCGGCTCTCCAGGGTCAGGCGCCCGTCGGCGCTCTGCCAGCGGGTTCCGCCGGGGACCGCGCTGCGCTTGGGCAGCATCCGCTCGGGCACGCCGAGCGCCGCGCCGCTGGCGGGATCGGCCTGCACGGTGAAGCGCACGGCCTTCCGCGCCGCCTCGCCCGCCGCCAGGATCGCGGCGCGGCTGCGCGGATCGAGGGGGTCGCCGGCGTCGGTGCGGGCGCGGGCGGCGCTCAGCGCCTCGAAGGTCCGCCGGCCGAAGGCGCCGTTGACGACGCTGTTGTAGTCGCCGGTCCAGACCAGCGCGTCCTGCAGCGCCTTGCGCTCGGCTTCCGGCAGGGCCTCGAACCCGGCCCGCATCGCCTCGAAGGCCGGGTCCGGCGCGGCGGCGGGCGGGCGCGGCGGCTGCGGTTTCGGCGCCTGCGCGGCGGCGGAGGCGGCGGCGGCCAGCGTCAGGGCGAGGGCGAGGATCACGCCGCGGGCCGGATCGCAGGCGGAGGCCGGCCCGCGCGCGGGGGCGGGAGCCCGGTCGCGGAGCGGGGGGACGCGCGGTCGGCCTGTGGCGCGGGCGGGCATGCGGGCGATTCCCGGAAGCGTGAGCGTGCCGGACGGTGGCAGAGGCGGCGGCCGAAGGCCAGGGCGGGGCGCCGCGCCCTCGACAATCCCGGCCGCCGCCCCACCCTCACCGCGACGCGAAAGCAGCGAGAGGCGCCGATGACCCACCCAGCGATCGAACCCGGCCGGACGGCCGTCGTCACCGGGGCGGCCAGCGGCATCGGGCTCGCGGCGGCGCAGGCCTTCGCGCGGGCCGGCATGAACGTGTGGCTCGCCGACCTGCCGGGCGAGGCGCTCGAATCCGCCCGCGCCGCGGTGGCGAGGCTCGCCGCCGTGGAGGTGCGCGCCTTCGCCCTCGACGTCGGTCAGCGCCCGGCGATGGAGGCGTTCGCGCAGGCCGTCGCCGCCGGGGGCCCGCCCGCCCTGGTGATGCTCAACGCCGGCATCGAGGCGGGCGGCACGCTGTTCTCCGAGGAGGCGACCTGGCGCAGGATCCTCGACACCAACCTGTGGGGGGTGATCAACGGCATCCACGCCTTCGCGCCGGCGATGATCGCGGGCCAGAAACCCGGCGCCGTGATCGTCACCGGCTCGAAGCAGGGCATCACCACGCCGCCGGGCAACACGCCCTACAACGTCTCGAAGGCGGGCGTGAAGGCGGCGACCGAGGCGCTCGCGCACGACCTGCGCGGCCGCGACGGCTGCCGCATCTCGGCGCACCTGCTGATCCCGGGCTTCGTCTATACCGGGCTGGCCAGGGCCCGCGGCGTCGCCGAGAAGCCGCCCGGCGCCTGGACGCCCGACGAGACGGTGGCCTTCCTGCTGGAGCGGATGGCGCAAGGCGACTTCTACATCCTCTGCCCCGACAACGAGACCACCCGCGCCCAGGACGAGCGCCGGATCGCGTGGGCGGCCGGCGACATCATCGAGAACCGCCCGGCGCTCTCGCGCTGGCACCCGGATCATTCCGAGGCGTTCCGGCGGGCGATGGACGGGTAGGGCCCGGGCCGGCGCGCCCCGGCGCATCCTCCGCGCGGCCCGGCCCTCAGGCCGGGATGGCGGCGGCCAGCGCCGTGCTCGGGGGCGTCTTCGGGCGCGGCATGACGCTCGCCGGGCAGGGCGGCGGATCGTCGTCGTCGTCGCGCCGCTTCGGGCGGACATACGTGTGCAGGTCCGCGAGGCGGCGCAAGCGGCGTGGCGCGGCGCGCCTCGTCCGAGCCGGGCCTGCCCGGCGGACCGCCCGGTCGAGCTCGCCCAGCGCCGCGAGGACGGCGTCGACCGAGACCGGCTCGGCCCGGCTGCCGACGAGGCACCGCATGCCGGGCGAATCCGCGAGCACGCAGGCATCCGACGCCCAGGACGCCAGGATCGCGCGCTTGTCCGCCCGTGAGAGCGCGGGGTGGGCCAGGACCTCCCGCGGGTGGCGGAACACGTCGCCGGGGGCGACGAGCGCCTGCCAGGCCTCGAACGAGGCCGGATGGGCGCCGCCGCAATCATGCGCGCCATCGGGGTTCATGGCGCCGGAACCGGGATTCATGGCGCCGGAACGGAACAGCTGCGTCTCCCTCATCGATGATCCTCCTTCCTGCTGCGCGATGGGATGGACGTACGGGCCGGAGCCCCCCGCGCGGGCCCGCAGGCCCGCGCGGCAAGGTTCACGGCCGTCGAAATCGAGGCGCGCGCCGGGGGCTCAGGCCGCCTTGCGCCCGGTCTCGATCCGGCTCGGCGCGTCGTCCTGGCTGACCGCGTCCCGGCTCACGGCGGGCACCGTCCCGCCGATCGGGATGCGCCGCGGCTTGAGGGCCTCGGGCACCTCGCGCTTGAGGGTCACGGTGAGCAGGCCGTGCTCGAGGCTCGCGCCGACGACCGTCACGTGGTCGGCCAGCTCGAAGGTCTGGCGGAACGTGCGGGTGGCGATGCCGCGATGCAGGATCCGGCGCTCGTCCTCGGCCGCCTTTCGCCGGCCGGCGACCAGAAGGCTGGCGCCGTGCTGCGTCAGCTCGATCTCGCCGGGCGCGAAGCCGGCGACGGCCATGGTGATGCGATAGGCGTCGTCGGCCACCCGCTCGATGTCGTAGGGCGGCCAGGTCGACGACGCCTCGGCCTGCGCGGCTCGGTCCAGCATCGCGAACAGGCGGTCGAAGCCGACGGTGGATCGGTAGAGCGGTGCGAAATCAAGGGTCCTCATGACCACATCCTCCTGGGAGCAACGTGATGACAAGGGTCGCCGGATGCCTTCCGGCGCCCGTGGGCGAGCCTTCGAACGGCCTCGCGCGCAGAAAATGCGAACACCGCGATCCGGTTCCCGGCCGGCTCCGAAAAATTCTCCTGGCGTCCGGCGTGCGATGCCGGGGGAGGGGGCCCGAACGCCGGGCCTCGCGCGGGCCCGCCGACGAGCCGCGGGACGGCGGGTCGGGGTCGCCGGCCCGCGCTTCCCCCGATGCAACCGTAAGGTTATAGCAGGTGACGGCATCCGTATTCGCGCGGCCGCTTCGGCGTGCGTGCAACACTTCGTCGGTAGCGGGGGCTTAACCGCTTGCCGCGTAGAGGATGAACACCGCGCCCGAGAGGAAAAACTCGGTCTTGCGCCGTCATCCCGGGGCTTTCGAATGCGTGCCGTCGTCGATCTACGCCTGATGACCAAGCTCCTGCTGGTCTTCGCGGTCATCATCGGCGCGGCCGGCCTCGCCGCGCTGGTGAGCTGGCGCGGCCTCGGCTCCGTCGAGGAGGCGCAACGGTGGCGCGATCACACCTACCGGGTCCTGGAGCAGGTCGAGGCGCTGACCACCGCCATGGTCAACCAGGAGACCGGCCTGCGCGGGTACCTGCTGAGCGCCGAGCCGAGCTTCCTCGAGCCCTACCGGGCCGGCACCAAGGCCTACGCCGATGCCCTCGCCCGGATCCGCGCGCTGGTCTCCGACAACCCGGCGCAGCTGCAGCGCCTGGGCGCGCTCGACCAGGACGCCCAGGCCTGGCACGGCGGAATCGCCGAGCGCGAGATCGCGCTGATGCGCGACGAGCCGACGCGCGGCCAGGCGCGGCAGCTTGAGATCTCCGGCGCCGGCAAGGCGGCGATGGACCGGCTGCGCCTGAAGGCCGCCGAGATCGCGACGATCGAGCGGAGCCTGCTGGACGATCGGGCGCGGATCGCCGAGGCCGCCGGCGCCGGCTCGCGTCAGGCCGTCCTCGTCGGGCTCCTCGCCATGCTCGCCGCCGCCGCCATGGGCGCGCTCCTGGTGAACTGGGCGGTCTCGCGCCCGATCCGGGCGATCACCGACCTGATGGGCCGCCTCGCGCGCGGCGACACCGGCGCCGAAATCCCGTTCCGGGACCGCCGCGACGAGGTCGGGGCGATCGCGGGCGCCGTCCAGGTCTTCAAGGACACCCTGATCCGCACGCAGGCGCTGGAGGCCGAGACGGCGCTCGCCCGCGCCTCGGCCGAGGAGCAGCGCAAGGCCGGCATGCGCCAGATGGCCGACGGGTTCGAGCAGGCGGTCGGCGGCATCGTCGGGCGGGTGTCGTCCTCGGCCGGCGCGCTGCAGGCCACCGCCCGGACCATGACGGCCACGGCGGCCGGGACCGCCAGCCAGTCGACGACGGTGGCCGCCGCCGCCGAGGAGGCGGCCGTCAACGTCAACACCGTGGCCGCCGCCGCCGAGGAGCTCGGCGCCTCGGTTCAGGAGATCGGCCGGCAGGTCTCGGGATCGACCGACCTGGCGCAGCGCGCCGTCGCCGAGGCCGACGATACCGCCGCCCTGGTGCAGGACCTTAGCGCCGCGGCCGGGAAGATCGGCGACGTGATCGGCCTGATCTCCAACATCGCGAGCCAGACCAACCTGCTGGCGCTCAACGCGACGATCGAGGCGGCGCGGGCCGGGGAGGCCGGCCGCGGCTTCGCGGTGGTCGCCGTCGAGGTGAAGGAGCTCGCCGCCCAGACCGCGCGGGCCACGCAGGAGATCTCGGACCAGATCGGCCAGATCCAGGGCGCCACCGGGCAGGCCGTGCACGCGATCGGCTCGATCGCGGCGCGCATCCGCGAGATCGACATGGTGGCGACGACGATCGCGGCCGCCGTCGAGCAGCAGGGCGCGGCCACGCAGGAGATCGTGCGCAACGTCGGGCAGGCGTCCAGCGGGACGAACGAGGTGACGAGCAACATCGCGGGCGTGGCGCGCGCGTCCGAGGACACCGGGGCGGCCGCCAGCCAGGTGCTCGCCTCCGCCTCCGAGCTGTCGCGCCAGTCCGAGCACCTGACGGCGGAGGTCGCCCGCTTCCTGGCGACGGTCCGCGCCGCCTGACCGCCCGGCCCCGCGGCGCCCGTCCGGGCGGGGCCTCGGGGCGCGACGCCCGTGCCCGAGCGCGGCCGAGGCCGGGCCGGTGGCGCTCCGGTGGCGCGAGCGATGGCGCCTGGCGGCCAGACGACGATGTGCGCCCGTTCGGCCCATGGCCGGTGTGGGAGGGAAGCGGGCCCCGACCACTCGCCTCGAGGCGGACGGCCCGGTGCCGCCCGGAGCGGACGCGAAACCGATCAAGCTCTACGGTTGTTTTTCGGGCTCAGGACGCCCCTGCGTCCGGCATGTCCGATCGCCCCTACGGGCCTCGGTCGCCGGGTCGTCCCGCCGCCAATCCCCGGCCGCCGCACAATCGCGCAGGATCAGCGTCTGTCGGTCCTCCGAGAAGGCGTAGAGGCAAGCCCTGTCGTCGTCATGGGTACCAGAAACCGCGAGCCGCTGTCCGTGCAGATGCCAGCGTTCGCAGTAGTCCCAGCCGTCGCCTGCATCGAACGTCAAGCCGCCGAGCATTCGACCGTGTTCGAAGCACCACGTCGAGAATGAGGTCTGCCAGCGCGAGCGTTCGGGATGCGTCACCTTACGGGTCCAGCATCCGTAGAACAGATGCTTGAGACGATAGGACGATGCCTCCGATTTAGAGGGGAGGGCCGACGATATCAGAAGGCTCAGCCACGCAAGGATCAAAGCGGCCGACCACGCCCGGGAGTTCGAAAGGGGATGTATCACAGTGCTTCTACCCCGAACGCATAGCAACGTCATCGCGACGGCTGCTTTCCGCCCGACCCGGCCTGACGTGCCGGGCTACCGGTCGGCGGACCGTCCGAGGTTCCGCAAAGTTCGGACGCGGACCGTCCACCCCGCCCGAGGGTCCGGCTGCCGCCCGGCGCGTTCCGCGGCGGGCAAAATCCGCGCCGCGCTGCACCCGATTCACCGAACCCCTTCCCGATCCTCGCGGCCGACGCCACATCCGGGTATGGTCGATTCGAGCGATCGGGAGGACGTGCCGTGTACACTGTGAAGGCGAACGACCATGCGGGGCGCCCCGCGACGTTCGCGTGCGGGACCGCCGACCAGGCCCTGGAGAAGACCTGGGAGCTGGCCCGGCGCGGCTTCAAGGACATCGTCGTGACCGACCCGAAGGGCCACGCCTCGAACGCGGCCGCCTTCGAGCGCTCGCTCGACCTGGCCTGAGGCGGGCGGCGGCGCGGATGGCCCATCGTCACGACGACCCGGATCACGACCACGGGCACCAGCACGGGCACGACCACGGCGCGCTGTCCCCCGTCGAGGCGCGGGTGCGGGCGCTGGAATCGATCCTGGTGCAGAAGGGCTACGTCGAGCCGGCGGCGCTCGACGCGCTGGTCGAGCGCTACGAGACCCGGGTCGGGCCCCATCTCGGGGCGCAGGTGGTGGCCCGCGCCTGGGTCGATCCGGCCTATCGCGCGCGGCTGCTGGCCGACGCCACGCCGGCGATCGCCGAGCTCGGGATCGGCGGGCGCGGCGGCGAGCACATGGTGGTGGTCGAGAACACGCCGGACGCGCACAACCTCGTCGTCTGCACCCTGTGCTCCTGCTACCCCTGGCCGGTGCTCGGCCTGCCGCCGGTCTGGTACAAGGCGCCGCCCTATCGCGCCCGCGCCGTGATCGACCCGCGCGGCGTGCTCGCCGAGTTCGGGGTGCGCCTGCCCGAGACGACGCGGATCACCGTGTGGGATTCGACCGCCGAACTGCGCTACATGGTGCTGCCGATGCGGCCCGCCGGCACCGAGGCCTTCGACGAGCGCCGGCTCGCCGGCCTTGTCACCCGCGACGCGATGATCGGCACCGGCCTGCCGGGCGTCCCGGCATGAACGGCGGCCAGGACCTCGGCGGGATGCACGGCCTCGGCCCGGTCGCCCCCGAGCCGAACGAGCCGGTGTTCCACGCCGATTGGGAGAAGCGCGTCTTCGCGCTCGCCATGGCGATGGGCTTCACCGGTGCCTGGACCCTCGACGGCAGCCGCGCCGCCCGCGAGTCGATGCCGCCGGCCGACTACCTGCGCGCCAGCTACTACGCGATCTGGCTCGACGCCCTCGAGCGCCAGCTCGCCGCCCACGGCCTCGCGCGGCCGGAGGAGATCGCCCGCGGCGTCGCCGATCCCGATCCGGCGCCGGTGGCGCGGGTGCTTACCGCCGACATCCTGGAGCCGCGCTACCGCGCCGGCTTCCCGAGCGACCGGCCCGCGCCCGCGCCGGCGCGCTTCGCGGTCGGCGACGCGGTGACGATGCGCAACATCCACCCGCCGACCCACACCCGCCTGCCGCGCTACGTCCGGGCCAAAAGCGGCACCGTGCTGCGCGTCCACGGCGCCTTCGTCCTGCCCGACACCAACGCCTGCGGGCAGGGCGAGAACCCGGACTGGCTCTACACCGTGGCCTTCCCGGCCGCCGAGCTCTGGGGCGAGGATGCCGACCCGAACGGGCGCGTCACCGTCGCGGTGTTCGAGCGCTACATCGCGGGCGGGGCCGCATGAGCGAGCCCGTCGCCCCGTTCTCGGCACCCTGGGAGGCGCAGGTCTTCGCGATGGTGGTCGCGCTGCAGGATTCGGGGCTGTTCACCGGGGCCGAGTGGGCCGACGCGCTCGGCGCCGCGATCCGCCCGGCCGACGGCCCGGAGGCGCCGGCCGATTACGGCCGCTGGCTCGCCGCCCTGGAGACGATCCTCGCCGCCCGCGGCATCGCCGACGGCCCCGCCCTCGACGCCCGCCGCGACGCCTTCCTCCGCGCCGCGGAGGCGACCCCGCACGGCCTGCCGATCGTGCTGGAGAACGACCCGCTGTTCCGGCGATGACGCCGCAGGAGGACGACCGCGACCGTGGTGCGCTTCCGGCGCCCGCCCCGCGAGGGGAGGCCATGATCCCCACCCGCCGCACCCTCCTCGCCGGCGCCGCCTGCGCCCTGGCCGCCCCCGTCCGCGCCGCGCCCGCGCCGTTCGGGCCGCCGGGCCGGCCGTCGTGGTCGGCCGACAGCCTGCAGGCGGCGGCCGCCCGCACCGGGCTGACCTACGGCACCGAGGTGCCCGGCTTCCGCTTCGCGCGCGATCCCGCCTACCGGCAGGCGGTGGCGCGCGAGGCCGGGATGCTGGTCTGCGGCACCGAGATGAAGATGGAGGTGGTGCGGCCCGAGCCCGGCAAGACCGATTTCGCGCAAGCCGACGCCCTGGTGCGCTTCGCCCGCGGCAACGGCCAGCGCATGCGCGGGCATACGCTGGTCTGGCACGAGGCGCTGCCGCCCTGGGTGCGCCCGCTGCTGGCGCGGGCCGCCGCCCCCCAGGCCGAGGACTTTCTGCGCCGCTGGATCGAGACCGTGGCCGGCCGCTACCGCGGGCAGATCGCCTCCTGGGACGTGGTCAACGAAGTGCTGTCGCCGGACGGCGGCGGCCCAGAGGGCCTGCGCGAGAGCCCGTGGCTCACCGCGCTCGGCCCCGGTTACGTCGACCTCGCCTTCCGCATCCTGCACGAGGTCGACCCGACGGCGGCCGGCTGCTGGAACGAGGACGCGGTCGAGCAGGGCGTGCCGTGGATGGAGGCGCGCCGCACCCGCGTGCTCAAGCGCCTGGAAGGGATGCTGGCGCGCGGCGTGCCGATCCGCCGCTTCGGCCTGCAATCGCACATCACCAGCACGGTGCCGATCGACCAGGGCCAGCTTCGGCGCTTCCTCGCGGAGATCGGCAGGATGGGGCTCGGCATCGAGATCACCGAGTTCGACATCGACGACCGGGCGTTCCCGGCCGACATCGCCACCCGCGACCGCAAGGTCGCCGACCTCGCCAGATCCTATCTCGAGGTCGTGGCGGCCGAGCCCGCGGTGCTGACCGTGATGTCGTGGGACCTCTACGACCCCGACACGTGGCTCAACGACCACCCCTACCGCAAGCGCCCCGACGGCCTGCCCCAGCGCGCGCTGCCGCTCGATGCGCAGTTTGGGCGCAAGCCGCTCTGGCACGCGATGCGGGCGGTGTTCGCCCAGGCGCCGGACCATGCGGCGGCGCGGGCGAAGCTGCGGTAGCGCCCCTCGGGGCCCGGGGATCAGGATCTGCACGTCGCGCAGCTCGCCGTCGCGCGGCGCCTCCTCGATGCCGTGCTTCCGCGCCTTCGCGACGAGGCCTTCCATGCCCTTGCGATGCTCCGGGCAATGCTCCGGCCAATGCTCCGGCCTGGTCTCGCCGCCCTTGGCCTGGATCGGGCTCCGCAGCACCTCGGCGTGCGTCCGGATGCCGCCGAGCGACGGCTCCGGCATCCGCTTCCGCCTGGCGTCGCTCGCCCGGCCGATCGGACAAGCATGCCCCCGTTCCGGCGACGCGCCCGACACGAAAGCGTGACGGGCGGGGCGGCCGGCATCGCCCGAAATCCGCCGGCGGGACCGTTCCCCGGGCGGCGGATCTGCTAGGCATCCTGTCTCGCCCGAGGGGGTGTGCGCACGGCGGTCGCGCCGCTGGAGGCCGGGTCTTGGGCGCGATCGACGAGACAGGGGCCCGAGGCCGGGCGACCCGCGCGGCGGCCGTCCGCGCGCCCGCCGTGGCCGCGCTCTTCCTGGCCGCGCCCGCCTTGGCCGTGCTCGCCTTGGCCGTGCTCGCCTCGGCCGCGCTCGATCCGGCGCCGGCCCGCGCCGGCGACCTTTCGGCGCTGTTCGACCCCGGCACCGTGGTGTCCGTCGGCGGGTTCGCCGGCGCCGGCGGGCGCTTCCAGGGCGCGCGGGCGGCCGGGCTGTGGGGGCTGCCCTACGCTTCGTTCCGCAAGGCCGACGAGCGCCCGGGCTGGTTCTCGCCCGACGACGCCCTCGACGCCGCCCTGGTGGACGAGCGCGCGGTGCAGGCCGGCGCCGTTCTCGATGTCCGCAGCGGCCGCGCGGCCCACGACGACCGCAGCCTCGCCGGGCTGCCGCGCCGCCCGGTCGCGGCCGGGCTCGGCCTGTTCGGCGCGGTCTGGCCGGTGGAGGACGTGCTGCGGCTGCGTGCCGAGGTCACGCAGGGCCTGCGCGCGCATGATGGCCTCGTGGCCAAGCTCGGCGCCGACCTCGTCGGCACCGCCGGCCGCGTCACCCTGAGCGGCGGCCCCCGCCTCGTGCTGGGGGACGCCGCCGCGATGCGGCTCGACTTCGACGTGCCGGTCGCCGTGATCGCCGACCCGCGGCTGACGCCCTACCGCGCCGCGGGCGGGCCCCGCTCCGTCGGCGCGATCGTGGCCCTGGCCTACGCCTGGTCGGAGGCGTGGCAGACGATCGGCTCGGTCCGCTACGACCGCCTCGTCGCCGCCGCCGCGGGAAGCCCGATCGTCCGGCGCCTCGGCACGCCGAACGACGTCACGGTCGGATTCGGGGCGATCTACTCGGTCCGGGTCGACCCGTGAGGCTGCAGCGCAAGCAACGGGACTGCAACGCCAAGATGTCGTTCACGGATTCGTGAATGTTGCCGGCCGGGCACGGCCGATCTTTAATCACCCTCTGCGCCGCGATGCGGGGATTATATCGGAACGTTTCTGTCTATGTCTCGCCGCAAAGAGCGGGAGGCGGACTGTGCCACGGATTCTGTTGACGGGGGCGACCGGGCTGATCGGCGGCGCGGTGCTGCACCGGGCGCTCGAGGCGGGCGACGACGCCACCTGGGTCTGCCTCGTGCGCTGCGCCGGCGTCGAGCAGGGCCGCCAGCGGATCGCCGCGCGGCTCGCCCGCTTCACCGACGCCTTCACCGCCCAGCGCCTCGCCCGCAAGGTCGAGGTCGTCCCCGGCGACTTCACCCGGGCCGACCTCGACCGCGATCCGCGCCTCGACGACTGCACCCACGTGCTGCACCTGGCGGCCGACACCTCGTGGTGGGGCGACGAGCGGGTCTACCGCACCAACTACGACGGCACCCTGGCGCTGGCGCGGCGGGCGCAGGCGATGCCGAAGCTCCGGCGGTTCCTGCACGTCGGCACCGCGATGATCTGCGGCGCCGACGCCGCGGCGATCGTCGCCGAGACCGACTACCCGGCGGCCGAGGCCCGGCACATCGTCGCCTACACCGTGTCCAAGGCCGCGACCGAGACCTCGCTGGCGGCGCGGTTCCCCGACCTGCCGATCGTCGTCGCCCGGCCCTCGATCGTCGTCGGCCATGCCAGCCTCGGCGCGGGGCCGAGCTCGAGCATCCTCTGGGTGCTGCGCGCCGCCGACGCCCTGCGCATGCTGCCCTGCGCCCCCGAGAGCCACGTCGACGTCGTCCCGGCCGACTGGGTCGCCGAGATGCTGGTCGGGCTCCTCACGAAGCCGACGCTCCGGCACGACCTCTACCACCTCTCGGCCGGCATGAGCGGCCGCACCACCTGGGCCGAGGTCATCGCCGCCTTCGAGGCGGCCGAGCCGAGCGACGGCGTGCGCGCCTTCCGGCCGTTCGACCTCGCCGCTGACCGCACCGTGCTGCGCCGCCGCTTCGCCGAGGTGTTCGGCCTCGACGGGCCGCTGAAGCAGGCGATGCTCCGCGCGGTGCGCGCCTACTACGCGTTCTGCGCCCTCGACGTGACCTTCGCCAACGACCGCCTGCTCGCCGAGGGGTTCGCGCCGGCGCCGCGGCTGCCGGCCTACCTGCCGGTGTGCCTGGCGAACGCGGCGACGATCGTCGAGCAGTTCGCCGACGACATCGAGATGTTCGCCGTGCCGCCCCCGGTGCCGGAAGACGCGGCCGGCACCGCGCTGGCGGCCAGCGCATGAGCCCCTACCTGACGCTGGCCATCGCGATCGGCGCCGAGATCTCCGCGACGCTGGCGCTGAAGGCGGCCGACGGCCTGACCCGGCCGGTCCCCACCCTGATCGTCGCGCTCGGCTACGGCACGGCCCTGTGGCTGATGTCCTCGAGCATGGACATGCTGCCGATCGGCGTCGTCTACGCGATCTGGGCCGGCGTCGGCATGGTCGGGGCCGCGCTCGGCGGCGCGCTGCTGTTCGGCGAGCCGGTGACCCTGCCGATGATCGCCGGCATCGCGGTCATCGCCTGCGGCGTGGCGATCCTGGCGAGCGCGCGGGTCGAGGCCTGAGGCCGCGCCCGGCGCTGGACCGCGCGGACGGCAACCGATAAGACGATTTGCCTAAGCGGGGCACCGAGAGATTCGGAAGCCCGGCTTGCAACGTCGGAAGGTTCCACGCGCATGACGGTCGGATCCGGCATCCTGCTCGCCGCCGCCGGTCTCCTGGCCTTCGGAGC
This sequence comes from Methylobacterium sp. E-041, assembly GCF_022829665.1. Lineage (NCBI taxonomy): Bacteria > Pseudomonadati > Pseudomonadota > Alphaproteobacteria > Hyphomicrobiales > Methylobacteriaceae > Methylobacterium > Methylobacterium sp. E-041. Next base: position 27,800 of record NZ_JAKSYQ010000115.1, read on the forward strand.
CTTGGCCCGGGCCGACGACACGCCTGGAAAACCCCGGGACGCGGCCGGGTCCGCCGAGATCGGCGCCCAGGACCGCAAGCCGATGGAGGCCCCGCCCGGCAACGCGGCGAAGCAGGACGGGCGCACCGGCATGGCGCCCGACTTGCGCGACGTGCGGCAAGACTCGATGCGGGCGTTCAGCTTCCCCGGTGGCGCGCGCTTCTGAGCGGCCGGCGCACGGAGGGGCCGGTGTCGGCGTTCCGCGACAGGCGTCGGGTTGGCGCTCGACGGGCCCATGCTGCCCCCAACGAAGCAGAGCCAAGCCGACAGGCTGGGGACGTGCGCAATCCGCGTCGTCTGGCGATCCCAGGCGTTTGCGATCCTGCGCCGCCAAACCGCTGCAACCCGGCCTTTCACGGTGGCGGCCAACGATGAAACGCCTGCCCCTCCTGCTCGTCATCGCGGCCGCACCGGCCCTGGCCGACGCCTGTGGCGACGCAGCTCAACGCATCGCGACCGAGGTCGGAAACGCGTACGCGATCCGGACGGGTCCGGTCATTACCATCAAGCGCGGCCGCCGGACCTTTCACTACACGCTGGAATGCGCAGACGGGCAGCCCTCGATGGTATCGGGGGATGCGGGCTCCGGCACCGACATGGGGGAGTTCGGCCGAACGCTCGAGCGCGCGACCAGCCTCGTCCTCGACGTACCCGAAAACGTCGCGCGAAGCGCCCTGGACAAGTGCGCGCGCCTCGCTCGGCGGCACGGCATGGATGGCGCGGCGACGACGGACGACGCGCTCGCCGTGAGCTGTACCGTCGTACACGATTGGGAGACGTTCGAGATCCGTCGCCGATAGGGGGCGGTCGAAGGCCGGTCGTGGCGCGGTGTCCCGGAACGGATGTGCCCGATCCGGTCCTTCGACGGCGGATCATGGCGAACTCTGCGGGACCGCCGACCACCCCGACCCGAAGCCGTCGGACGGCCATGGAGCGGCCGCATCGGGAAGCGCCGGCGGCCGGCCTCGCGGCGCGACCGGCGCCCCGCCCGCGCGCAGCCTCACGCGGTCGCCGATCGCTCCCGCTCCGTCTTCGTCTCCCGCACGGTCGAGCCCGGCACGAAGGCGTCGAAGGCGGCCCAGAAGTCGGCGCGGATTGCGTCGCGCTCGGAGAGGATCTCGTGGCGGGCGTCGGGCAGCACCAGGATGTGGCCGGCCTTGAGGCGGGCGGCGAAGCGCTCGGCCGCGGGCGTGCCGCAGACCGGGTCGGAGCCGGCGGCGAGGATCAGCGTCGGGGTCGCGATCCGCGGCGGCACGCGCGGGTCGCGCAGGCGCGCCACCGCGCGGAAGGCCTCCGCCGTCCAGGCGATGGTCGGGTCGCCGACGGCGCCCGCGCCGACCGCGAGCGCGGCGGCCGCGTTGCGGGCGTAGCGCGCCGGGTCCCGGGTCAGCCGGTTGTTCGGGTAGGGCTTCGTCGCGATCGAGACCGGGCCGCCGCCGGGCACGTAGCGGCTGCCGAGGCCGAGGCGCTGCAGCAGCCGCGTCGCGACCGAGGCGAAGGCGGGCGAGCGCACCATCCGGATCGACAGCATCGGCGCCACGGTGACGATCCGCCGGAACGGCAGCCAGCCGTCCAGCGCCCCGGTCAGCGCGACGCAGCCGCCCATCGAGTGGGCGAGGCAGACATGCGGATCGGGCATGAACGGCACCAGCACCGCGTCGCGGATCGCCAGCAGGTCGCCGCGGTAATCGTCGAAGGCGGCGACGTGGCCCTTGTGCGGGTCGTCGACCCGCCGGTCCGACGCCCCTTGCCCGCGCCAGTCGAAGGCGACGACGGCGAAGCCCCGGGCGCGCAGCTCGCGGATGGTCTCGTAGTACTTCTCGATGAACTCGGCCCGGCCCTGGAGAAGGCAGACCGTGCCCTTGCAGGTCCGCGTCGTCGCGGCCCAGCGCGCCGCCCGCAGGGTGCAGTCGTCCGCGGTGCCGACCGCCATCACCACGGCGCCGGGTGGGACCGGGTTCCCGGGCGTGTCGTGCAGGCTCAGAAGTGCGGCGTCCTGCCGCATCGTTCCCGTCGTCCGGCCGGGTCTTGAACGCACCTCGCCCCCCTCCAATATCACGATCGTACCGGCCGTCAGGCGGTACGAGCCCGGTCCGGCCCACGCGGCGGACCATAGACTCAAACCTGCATGTTGCTCCACGGAGGATGTGTCCTATGCGTCAGTTCGATCTCGCTCCCCTCTACCGTTCCACCGTCGGCTTCGACCGCCTGTTCTCGGCCCTCGACCAGTTCGTGGCGTCCGACGCGGTCCCGACCTACCCGCCCTACAACATCGAGCGCACCGCCGAGAACGCCTACCGCGTGACGGTGGCCGTGGCCGGCTTCACCGAGGCCGACCTGTCGATCGAGGTGCGGGAGAACGCGCTGACCGTGAAGGGCGAGCGCAAGCCCGATCCCGAGCGTCGCGCCGAGGTGCTGCACCAGGGCATCGCCGCCCGCGGCTTCGAGCGCCGGTTCCAGCTCGCCGACTACGTCCAGGTGACGGGTGCGGCGCTGGAGAACGGCCTCCTCCACGTCGATCTCGTCCGCGAGATCCCGGAGGCGAAGAAGCCGCGCCGCATCGAGATCGCCATCGGCGGCAAGAGCCGCGCGCCGGCGATCGAGGGGGCGGCCACCGAGGTCCCGGCCGAGGTCCAGAAGGCAGCGTAAACCGCGCCGTCGCAGAGCGTGGGAGCGCCCCGGCCGCCGGCCGGGGCGTTTTTCGTCGTGGCCCGCGTCGGGGATGCTGCCGGCGGAACGGATCTCGGCGGTTTCGCGTCGGCGGGCGAGGGGCGCCGCGAGGCGCCCGTGACGTTGCCCTTCGCGCCATGATGCGTTGCATCTTCGGGATCGCCGCGCTGCCGCGCCGCCGCGCACCGGTCGTTCGGGGTGGGGTGACGGCGGCCGGACCCCACGTCGCTGGCTCGATCGCGCGAAGCACCGCCGCGGCTGTGCTGGAAGTTAAGGGGGCAGGGGGCACGGCGCATCCGGCCCACGCGATCTGAGGCCGGAACGGCTTCGTCCGACGCGACCTCGGGTGCTGGGATGTCGGCTTCCTGCTTGCACGGGATGATCCGACCGTCTTCCCCGCGGCGCCGCCTCAATGCTCCTGGGGCTTCCCCCGCGGCTCGGCTTGGCGGCGGGCCATCTCCCGGCCGATCTGAAGCAGCAGGAGCCGGATCATCGCCCGCATCGCCGGCGTGCCGCCGGCATCGATCAGGGCATGCGCTTCGAGGCAGACCTCGGCCATGCGGTCGAGCTTGTCCGTCGTCACGTTGACCCTCGCATCGATTTGAGCAAAAGTTGCGCGCAATCGATGCCACGCCCCCGTTCCCCGATAGATCGCTGGTCCGGGCCGGACAATAACATAGGTCAACCGGGCATCAAAGTATGCAAAATTCAAATATCGGCGGGGCCGGCCACAGCAACGAAGCCATGATCGCCAGGATCGCCGAGGCTCTCGACTGTCCGGTCGACGACTTCTTCGATGCCAAATCGAACCCGACCGGTGAAACGGCCGACTTGCTGTCGTTCTGGGCGGCTCTCGAAGATGCACGCGAGCGCCGGGGCGTTCTCGATTATATTCGAGCCGTCGCTGTAAAATCGACACAGTCTTGATGGAATTCGGTTGCGCTTAACCTAGGTGGTTGCGGATTTTTCCGGGTCGAATAGACCCGCTTCATGCGCGATGTGCCCGAACCCGATTCCGCGGATGCCGTGATCGCCGAGTCTCAGGACGTGATCGCGCGATCGCGCGCGGCGCGGGAGGAAGCGCGGCTGCAGCGGGCGGCGGCCCGCGCCGTGGTCGAGCAGGTCCGGGCGATGATCGCCCGGTCGCGGCCGGACAGCGAAGCCGGCGCGTGGCCCGCCCGCGATCCCGCCATGCTCGATCCTGCCATGCCCGATCCTGCCATGTCCGATCCGGCGAAGGGCGGGGCGGCACGCGTCAGCGGCTCAGGAGGTGCAGGCTGAACAGGCCCTCCGGGTCGAGCCAGAGGCGCTTCGGCGTCCAGCCGGCCCGCGCGGCCATCGCCTGGAACGCCTCCGGCGCATGCTTGTGCGAGATGTCGGTGCGGACGCTCTCGCCGGCCGCGAACCGGATCGCGTCCGTCCCGAAGCGCCAGGTGTCGGCACGGTCGGCGACGAGATGGGCCTCGACCCGCAGCGGATCGTGCAGGATGCGGACCGCGTGGCGGAAGGCGTCGCGGTCGATGCCGGCGCCGAGCTCCCGGTTCAGGCGCGTCAGGTAGTTCAGGTGCAAGGCCGGCATCAGGCCGTCGCAGCCGCCATAGACCCGCCGCAGCCGGTCCGCGTCCTGCGTCGGGTCGGCGCCGACCAGGAGATGGCTCGGCCCGAGCGTGTCGCGGGCCCGCGCCAGGAAGGCCTCCGCCTCGGCCGGCGCGAGGTTGCCGATGCTGGTGCCGGGGAAGAACCCGAGCACCGGCCCGCCGCCGAGGTCGACCGGAAGCCGGATCGGCGCGGCGTAGTCGGCGCCGACCGGGATCATCGCGATGCCGGGATAGTCCCGCGCCAGCGTGCCGACCGAGGTCTCGAGGTACGCGCGCGAGATGTCGATCGCCACGTAGCGGCGCGGCCGGTCGAGGCCGTCGAGCAGCGTGCGGATCTTGCGGCTCGCGCCGCTGCCGTACTCGACGATCGTCGCGCCCGCTCCGACGAGGGCGGCGAGCTCCGGCACGATCGCGGGCAGCAGCGCCATCTCGCGCCGGGTCGGATAGTAGTCGGGGCTGTCGCAGATCCGGTCGAACAGGATCGAGCCGGCCTCGTCCCACAGGTACTTGCCCGGCAGGCGCTTCGGCACCTCGGACAGGCCGGCGAGCACGTCCCGCCGGAACGCGTCCCGCTCCGCGATGTCCGCCGGCGTCATCGCGGCGCCCCGCGGGTCGCGGTGAGCACGACGAGGGCGATGCGCTCCGCCTCGGCATAGGCCGGCGCGTCGAGCTCCTCGCCGTAGGCGTCCGGGTCGAGCTCGCGATAGGTCCAGCCCAGCCCCGCGGCCTCGCAGGCGGCGGTCGCAGCCCGCCGGAACGGGTCGGCGCCGTCCACGATCGCCGAGCCGGTGAACAGCACCAGGCTGCCGCCGGGGGCGAGGCGGGTGCGGGCGGCCTCGACCACGGCGAGCGACAGGCCCTCGCCGTAGGTCCCGCCGCCGTCGCGGTAGGTCCGCCCGGCGCGGTCGAGCATGAAGGGCGGGTTCGAGACGACGAGGTCGAAGGCGCCCGCGACGTCCGCGAGGAGGTCGCTGCGGCGCGGCACCGTGCCGTGGACGCCCGCGAGCCGGCTGTTGGTGGCGGCGGCCGCGAGCGCCGCGTCGTTGATGTCGACGAGCGCGATCTCGGCGTCGGGCGCGCGCTTGGCGATGGCGATGCCGGCCGCGCCCGATCCGCAGCCGATGTCGACCGCGCGGCGGACCGGCGCGGCACGGTGCGCGAGGTGATCGACCACGGCCGCGACGAAGCGGGTGGTGTCGGGGCCGAAGAACACCACGTCGGTCGTGCTCGGCGGATAGGCGGAATGGACGAACAGCTCGCCGTCGAGGCTCGACACCCGGATCGCCGAGCGCCAGGCGTCGCCGTCCCGCACCAGCACGCCGGCCGCGTGCATCGCCGCGAAGAGGTCGGCCAGCAGCAGGTCCTCGGCGAAGGGGCGGCTCCAGCCGAACACGTCGCGCAGATTGCGGGCCCGCGCCGCCTGCGGGCGGGCGTTGACGCGGGCATGGGTGGCGGGCGTCACGGTGGTGAAGCTGTAGCCGAGGGCGCGCAGGCGCTCGACCAGGGCGATCAGGGCGGGGTTCGGGTCGGGCCGGCCGGTCATCGCGACGGCTCCGCGGCGCGGCGCCCGCGCTCATGGGCCGCCGCGAAGCCCTCCTCCGACGGCGTGCCCGGCTGGCCGGGGATCGCCGGGAGGCCCTGAAATGGCGCCGGGCGCGCCCGGTCGCGGCCGACGACGGACCGGATCGGCCCGCGCGTGGGGGCGGGCTCGGCGCCGACGCGAGGGAAGGATGGGGTCTGAAGGAAGGCGCGGAAGCGCTCGGCCAGCGGGGGGCTGGCATCGTCCGTGGAGAGATCCATGCGCACCTGTCACGATCGCTCGGGCGTGCCGCGTCGCGTCCCGCGCGGCGACCGTCCGAGGCCCGGCTGTGTGTGTCGAAGCGCGGCGGGGCGGAGCGCCCATCGGGCCCGAGCCCGCCGATCTGCCGGGGAAACCTCGGCTCGAATTCCTTGTTCCGCGAGGCGGCCGACAAAAATCAAGCTTAACGCAGGTTATGGTTCGGCCCGTTGCATCGATCGACAGACTAGCCGAGGTCGACGCGAGCGGCCGTCGCGCGGCGAGCCTTGCGAGGATCGTCGTGGGACGCGCCCGGCGCGGCGAATGCAGATCCCGTCCATGCCGGGCCGCGACGGCAAAGCGTCGCGGCGGGAGAAAACGCCCTGCCGCTCGGGTTTCGCTCGGGACGACGCGTCGATGTCGCGCGGGACGGCCGGGACCGGGGGCACGATGGACGCGGCGAACCAGGTGACGAAGGCCCAGGATGCCCCGCGTGCACGCCAGGATGCACCGCGTGCACGCAAAGGCGCGCCGCGTGCGCGGGAGATCACCCCGCGCGGAATCGCGCTCGGCGCCGCGATCACGGTCGTGTTCATCGCTGCCAACGTCTACATGGGCCTGAAGACCGGGATGACGTTCTCGTCCTCGATCCCGGCGGCGATGATCTCGATGGGCTGCCTGCGGCTGCTCGGCGGCTCGAGCATCCTCGAGAACAACATCGTGCAGACGCAGGCCTCCGCCGCCGGCACGCTGTGCAACGTCATCCTGATCCTGCCCGGCCTGGTGCTGATCGGGCATTGGCACGGCTTCCCGTTCTGGCAGACCAGCGCGGTGTGCGCCCTCGGCGGCCTGCTCGGCGTCGCGTTCTCGATCCCGCTCCGGCGCGCGCTCGTCACCCGCGCGGGCCTGCCCTACCCGGAGGGCGTCGCCGCCGCCGAGGTGCTGCGCACCGGCGAGGGCGAGGCCGGCGCGAAGGGCCTGCGCGATCTCCTCGGCGCGGCCGCCGGCGCGGGCGCGATCGGGCTCGCGACCACCGGGTTCCGGCTGCTGGCCGAGGGGATGCACGGGACGCTCGCGGCGGGGAGCGCGGTGTTCCGCCTCGGCACCGGCTTCTCCCTGGCGCTCGTCGGCGTCGGCTACCTCGTCGGGATCGGCGCGTGCCTGGCGCTGCTCACCGGCGTCGCGATCGCCTGGGGCGTCGCCGTGCCGCTGCTGACCGCGCTCGGGCAGGGGGAGGGCGCCTCGCCGTCGGAGATGGCCGAGGCGGTGTGGTCCGGGCAGGTCCGCCTGATCGGGGCGGGCATCATCGCGGTCGGGGGCCTCTGGACCGTCGGGTCGCTCGCCCGCCCGATCCTCGGCAGCATCGCCACCGCCCTGGCCTCGGTCCGGACCAGCGGCTCGCGCCTGCCCGGCCCGGACCATCCGCGGGCCGAGCGCGACCTGCCGATCACCTGGGTCGGCGCCGCGGTGCTGGCGCTGACCCTGCCGCTGGCGTGGCTGTTCGCCGGCTTCGCATCGGGCGCCGAGCTCGGCGGCGGGCTGTACGGGCTCGTCGCGGCCGCGACCGTGTTCGCGGTGCTGTTCGGCTTCCTGATGGCCGCCACCTGCGGCTATCTGGCCGGCCTCCTCGGCTCGTCCTCGAGCCCGATCTCCGGCATCGGCATCCTCACCGCCATGGCCGCGGCGGTGCTGCTGCCGCTGCTGGTCGGCCGCTCCGCCGGACCGGAGGGCGACCGCTTCGTCATCGCGATGGCGCTGCTCGTGGCCGCGGTCATCGTCACGATGGCCTCGATTGCCAACGACAACCTGCAGGACCTGAAGACCGGCCAGCTCGTCGACGCCACGCCCTGGCGCCAGCAGGTGGTGCTGCTGATCGGCGTCGCGGTCGGCGCCGCCGTCATCGGGCCGCTGCTGTCCCTGCTCTACGAGGCCTACGGCTTCGTCGGCGCCCTGCCGCGCGAGGGCATGGAGGCGGCCAACGCCATGCCCGCCCCCCAGGCGGCGCTGACCTCGCAGATCGCCGGCGGCATCGTCCACGGCACCCTGCCGTGGACGATGGTGCTGATCGGCGCCGGGCTCGGGGCCGTGCTGGTCGCGGTCGAGGCGTGGCTGCGGCGGCGCGACCTCACCTTCCCCGCGCTCACCGTCGGCATCGGCATGTACCTGCCGCTCTCGGTCGAGATGACGATCGCGGTCGGCGGCGTCCTCGGCTGGCTCGCCGAGCGGACGATCCGGGCACGCGCCGCGGCGCAAGGGGACGATGCCGGCGCGGCGACCGAGACCGCGCGCCGCCGCGGCGTCCTCCTCGCCTCCGGATTCCTGGTCGGCGAGAGCTTCGTCGGCGTGATCCTGGCCGTCGCCGACACCCTGGCCGGGCGCAGCGCGTCCCTCGCCCTCGTCGGACCGGGTTTCGCCCCTTACGCGACCTGGCTCGGCGCGGCCGTGTTCGGGTGCGGCCTCGCCGTGTTCTACCGGCTCACCGCGCGGGCGGACCCGGACGAAGCGGCGGCGTAGGCACGGCCGCGCCGGTGCGTGCGGTGTTTTGGGAGAGCAGGTTTCCGGTGACCGCTTCGCCATTGCCCGGCAGGGCGTGCGGCCCCGTTCGATCCCCGATCCCACCCGCATCCGCATCCTGAGGTGCTTGCGCGCAGCGGAAGCCTCGAAGGAGCCCTCCAGCGCGCGAGATCCCGTGAGGGCTCCTTCGAGGCCGCTCGCGCGGCGCCTCAGGATGAGGTCCGAGCCCGGAGAGGAAGCGTGACCCGCTCCGGTCGCCGCGGCATCCGAAGCCCATCCGCCTCGGTCGCCGGAGCCGGCACGAAAACGTCGGCCCGCCGCCCATATCTCGCCAGCCGCCCGCCCGGTTCGGTCCGAAACCCGACAGAACTAACCCCGGGGACCGCAGTTGCTCCCGTATGCGCCGCATCGTCCGAGCAGCGGCCGGGAGCTTCGCACCATGAAGGCCCTCGTCTGGCACGGCACCACCGACATCCGCTGCGACACGGTTCCCGATCCGACGATCGAGGACGGGCGCGACGCGATCATCAAGGTCACGAGCTGCGCGATCTGCGGCTCCGACCTGCACCTCTACGACCACTTCATGCCCGGCATGAAGGCGGGCGACATCATGGGCCACGAGACCATGGGCGAGGTGGTCGCGGTGGGGAAGGACAACACCGCGCTGAAGGTGGGCGACCGGATCGTCGTCCCGTTCACGATCACCTGCGGCCAGTGCCTGCAATGCCGGCGCGGCAACTTCTCGGTCTGCGAGCGCACCAACCGCAACAAGGCGCTCGGCGACGCCGCCTTCGGCCACACCACGGCGGGCCTGTTCGGCTACACCCACCTGACCGGCGGCTATGCCGGCGGCCAGGCCGAGTATCTGCGCGTGCCGTTCGCCGACTCGACCCACATCAAGGTGCCGGACGGCATCCCCGACGAGCGGCTGCTGTTCCTGTCCGACATCTTCCCGACGGGATGGCAGGGCGCGGTCCAGTGCGACATCCAGCCGGAAGACACGGTCGCGATCTGGGGCTGCGGGCCGGTCGGGCAGATGGCGATCCGCTCCGCGATTCTGCTCGGGGCCAAGCGCGTGATCGCGATCGACCGGGTGCCCGAGCGCCTCGCGATGGCGCGGGCCGGCGGCGCCGAGGTGCTCGACTACCACGCCGAATCGAACATCGTCGCCCGGCTCAACGACATGACCGACGGCCGCGGGCCGGAGAAGTGCATCGACGCCGTCGGGCTCGAGGCGCACGCGCTCGGCGCGGTCGACGCGGTCTACGACCGGGCCAAGCAGGCGATGATGCTGGAGACCGACCGCGCCCACGTCCTGCGCCAGATGATCATGGTCTGCCGGCCGGCCGGGATCCTCTCGGTGCCGGGCGTCTATGGCGGCCTGATCGACAAGTTCCCGATCGGCGCGCTGATGAACAAGGGGCTGACCGTCCGCACCGGGCAGACGCACGTGAAGCGCTGGACCGACGACCTGCTGCGCCGGATCGAGGAGGGGCAGATCGACCCGTCCTTCGTCATCACCCACACGGTCGGCTTGGAGGACGGCCCCGAGATGTACCGCACCTTCCGCGACAAGCAGGACGGCTGCATCAAGGTGGTGATCCGGCCATGAGCGGCGCGCGTCCCTCCCCCCCGACGCGCCCGGCGCCCGGCCGCGGCGCGCGGACCGGCCACCACGCGCTCGCGCGCGGCCTCGGCTGGTTCTCGATCGGCCTCGGGCTGCTGGAGCTGGCGGCAGCGCAGGGCCTGTGCCGGACCCTCGGCCTCGAGGGCCGGGAGACGCTGGTGCGCAGCTACGGCGTGCGCGAGGTCGCGACCGGCGTCGCCATCCTGACGAGCCACGATCCGACGCCGTGGATCCTGGGCCGCGTCGTCGGCGACGCCCTCGACTTCGCGACCCTGGCCCAGGGCTTCGAGGGCGATCGTGGGCAGAGGGCCAACAGCGTCGCCGCGACGGCGGCGGTGGCGGGCGTGACGGTGCTCGACGTCGTCTGTGCCCAGGGGCTGATCGCCGCCAAGCGCCTCTCCCGGCCCGGTGCCTTCGACTACGGCGGCCGCAGCGGCTTCCCCCGTCCGCCGCAGGCCATGCGCGGGGCGGCGGCCGACTTCGCGGTCCCGCACGATTTCCGGACTCCCGAGGCCCTGCGGCCCTGGTCGGGCGACGCCTCCGGGTCACGCGGCATGCCAAGAACCCTGCCGGCGGAAAATATCTGATTTGCCGGCAAATGATACGGTCGGCGAGACGCGTGGCCGATCGGATCCGCGTCGGCAGGCAGGCGGTCATCGCCCCCCATCGAAAGGACGCGCGGCCATGGTCCAGCAGGTTTCGGTCGACCCGGAGGCGCAGGCGGGCAAGGCCGCCGAGGACGGCACAAGGACGCTCGCCGGCGATCTCGCCTATCGCCGCCTGATGATGGTCAACGTGGTCTTCGTCGGCACGCCCGGCGCCGGGGATCGCGGCTGGGTGCTGGTCGATGCCGGCATTCCCGGCACGAAAGGCCTGATCCAGGGCGCGGCCGAGGCACGCTTCGGCCCGGGCGCCCGCCCGGCGGCCATCGTCCTCACCCACGGGCATTTCGACCATGTCGGGGTGCTGGAGGATCTGGCCGCGGAATGGGACGCGCCCGTCTACGCCCACGCGCTGGAGCGGCCCTACCTCGACGGCAGCGCCGCCTACCCGCGGCCCGATCCGAATGTCGGCGGCGGCGCGCTGGCGCTGCTGTCGCCGTTCTACCCGACGAAGCCGGTCGACGTGGCCAGCCGCCTCGTCACCCTGCCGGAGGACGGGACGGTGCCGCCGATGCCGGGGTGGCGCTGGATCCACACCCCCGGCCACAGCCCCGGCCACGTCTCGCTCTGGCGCCCGGGCGACCGGTCCTTGATCGCCGGGGACGCCTTCGTGACGACGGCGCAGGAATCGATCTACGCGGTCGCGGTCCAGGAGCTCGAGATCCACGGGCCGCCGATGTACCTGACGATCGACTGGCCCGCCGCCGCCGCCTCGGTCCGCAGCCTCGCCGTCCTGCAGCCCGAGCGCGTCGTCACCGGCCACGGCCGCGCCCTGGAAGGCGCGGAGATGCGCCGCGGCCTCGACGTCCTGGCGCGGGACTTCGAGACCGTCGCGGTGCCCCGGCACGGCCGCTACGTCGACCACCCGGCGACCGCCGGCGACGGATCGGCCTATCGCGCGCCGTGAGCCGGCCGCTCAGCCGGCGGCCCGCGCGGCCGGACCGGCGAGGGCGGCGGCGGCGTCGCGGTAGGCGTGCAGCGGGCGGCCCAGGATCGCGGTCAGCCGCTCGCGGTCGCCGGCCTCCGGGATCATGCCGTCGCCGACGAAGCGCTCGGCCATCAGGCGCATCTCGTAGGCCATCCACCGCGGCATGGTGCCGGCCATGGCCTGCTCGAACCCGCTCGGATCGTCGCCGCCGTAGGCGACCGGGCGGCCGAGCACCGCGCTCCAGATCGCGGCGAGGCCCGCGCCGGTGAGCGTGTCCGGCCCGACGAGGTTGATGGTCTCGACCGGCAGCGGGCCCGGCGCCGCGTCGCGGCGGATCAGCGCGATCGCGGCGATCTCGGCGATGTCGCGCGCGTCGACCATGGCGACGCCCTTGCCGCCGATCGGCATCGGGTAGACCGCGTGATCCACGATCACGTCCCGGATCATCGCCTCGTTGTCGATGAAGTAGGTCGGGCGCAGGATCGTGGCGCCGAAGCCCATCTGCCGCAGCATGCGCTCGGCCCCGAACTTCACCGCGAAGTGCGGCACCTCGACGGCGCGGTCGGCCCCGAACACCGACAGGTAGACGACCCGCTCGACGCCGGCCTCGCGCGCGAGGTTGAGGGTGACGATCGCCTGGGTGAACTCGTCGCCGGTCACCGCATTCAGCAGGAACAGCGTGCGCACGCCGGCGAAGGCCCGGCGCAGCGCGTCGATGTCGAGGAGGTCGCCCGTCGCGACCTCGACCCCGGCGGGGAATTGGGCCTTGGCGGGATCGCGGGTCAGCACCCGCACCCGGGTCAGCTCGGATCTCGGCTTACGCAGGCATGTGCGATTTGTTGGAATTGTTGGCATCGGTCTTGCCAAGCCCTGCTCGTCCCCGGCACCGGATCGCGGCCGGCGCGGAAACGGAGCGGCTTATCATGAACTACCACAGCATCAGCCGGCGCGGCGCCCTCCGGATCGGTGCGTTGGCTGCGGGCACCGTGGCGATGCCGTTCTTCGCTCGCAACGGCTTGGCCGCCGAGCCGATCATGCTCGGGAGCCTGCTCGACGGCACCGGCGCGCTCGGCTTGGAAGGCAGGCGCATGATCGAGACGACCGAATACGCGGTCGATCTGATCAACAAGACCGGCGGTCTGCTTGGGCGCCCCGTGAAGATCATCGCCTACGACACCCAGTCGAACATGCAGCTCTACACGCAATATGCGCAGCAGTTGGCGCTGAAGGAGAAGGTCGACGTCATCCAGGGCGGGATCACCTCGGCCTCGCGGGAGGCGATCCGGCCGATCTTCGGACGCTCCAAGACCCTCTACTTCTACAACACCCAGTACGAGGGCGGCGTCTGCGACCGCAACGTGTTCTGCACCGGCTCGACCCCGGCCCAGACGGTCAACCACACGGTCGACTACGCGCTGAAGAACTGGGGTAAGAAAGCCTACATCGTCGCCGCCGACTACAATTACGGCCACATCACCGCGAACTGGATGACGAAGTTCATGAAGGACGGCGGCGGCTCGGTCGCCGGCACCGACTTCTTCCCCCTCGACGTGACGAACTTCTCCTCCGCCATCAGCCGCATCCAGCAGGCGCAGCCGGAGCTGGTGCTCTCGGCGCTGGTCGGCGCCAACCATTCCGGCTTCTACCGCCAGTGGGACGCCGCCGGCATGAAGGGCAAGATTCCGATGGGCGCCAGCGTGTTCGGTCTCGGCGACGAGCTGACCACCATGGACACTTCTACCACCAACGGCATCGTCACCTGCTACGGCTGGTACAACAACCTGCCGGCGCAGAAGAGCATCGACTTCGTGAAGGGGATGCAGGCCAAGTTCGGCGCCGAGCTCACCGATCTCGGCGAGCTCGACACCGCCACCTACGACGGCATCATGCTCTGGGCGGAAGGGGTGAAGAAGGCCGGCTCGGTGGAGCGCGACGCGGTCGTCGCTGCGCTGGAATCGGGCATTTCCTACGAAGGCCCCACAGGCAAGGTGACGATGGATGGGGCGACCCACCACACCATCCGCAACACCTACCTCGCGCGTCCCAAGGACAAGGCCTGGGAGCTGCTCGCCACCTTCCCCGACCAGTTCCCGTCGGACACAGGCGGCGCCTGCGACCTCCTGAAGAACCCCAAGACCAACAAGCAGTTCACCCCCGACCTCAAGGGCTGACCCGGCATGGATCTCGTCGGGCTCCTCGGGTTCAACGTTCTGACCGGTATCGCCACGCTGGCGCTGATCACGCTCGGTCTCGGCGTAATCTACGGGATGATGCGGATCATCAACCTCGCCCACGGCGAGTTCATGATGCTCGGCGCCTACACCGCGGTCGTGGCGGTCGATGCCGGCATCAACGTCTGGGTGGCGATGCTCGTGCTGCCGCCGCTGGTCGTCGGCCTGATCGGCCTCGTGATCGAGCGCACCGTAATCCGCTTCCTGTACGGGCGGATGATGGACACGATGCTCGCCACCTGGGGCATCAGCCTCGGGCTGATCGGCCTCGTGACCACGCTCTACGGCAACGTCGTGCGCGGGGTCTCGACGCCGGTCGGCAGCTTCGAGATCGGGCGGTATGGCGCGAGCCTCTACAGCCTCGTGATCATCGCGGTCGCGCTTGCCGCGCTCGGCGGCATGTTGGCGCTGCTTCGGCTGACCCGCTTCGGGCTGATCCTGCGCGCGACCATGCAGAACCCGAAGATGGCCGCCGCACTCGGCGTCTCGCCGGACCAGATCTACATGGCGACCTTCGCGCTCGGCGCAGGCCTCGCCGGGCTCGCCGGCGGCGTCCTCGCGCCGATCTCCGGCGTCTCGCCGGCGATGGGCGCCGCCTACATCGCTCGCGCCTTCATCACCGTGCTCGGCGGCGGTCCGGCGATCATCACCGGCACGGGGCTGGCTTCCGGCCTGTTCGGCACGATCAACGAACTCGTCGCCTTCCGGACCACGCCGGTCATCGGCGACGTGGTGCTGCTGCTGGCCGCGATCCTGCTGATCCGCGTGCTGCCGCAGGGCATCACCGGCCGCTTCCTGAGGCGCAGCCTATGAACCCCATGGTCTCCCGCTCCGGACGGTTCGCGAGCGCCGCCGGCTTCCTCACGGTTCTGGTCTGCGGCCTCGCCCTGCTCGTCGGCGCGCCGCACCTCACCGACAGCTTCGGCCTCGTACAGATGACGGGGTTCGCCGCGCTCGCGATGTTCGCGCTGAGCCAGGGCTTCGTCTGGGGCTACGGCGGCATCATGTCGTTCGGGCAGGCGGCGTTTTTAGGCCTGGGCGGCTACGCTTATGCCGTCTCGGTGATCAATCTCGGCGACAGCACGCTGCCGATCCTGATCGCCATCGCGGTGCCCATGCTGTTTGCGGCCGCCCTCGGCTACTTCATGTTCTTCGGGCGGATCAGCGACGCTTATGTCGGCGTCATCACGCTCACCGTCTCGGTGATCCTGTTCCAGCTGTTCAACGCCACCTCGGGCAGCCAGTACCGCATCGGCCAGGCGGAGCTCGGAGGCTTCAACGGTATCCCGGCGGTCCCGGTGATCAATCCGATCGGAGATCCCGGCGATCCGCTCGACATCGAGGGCCTGTGGGGCGTGGCGATGGGCGCGCTGATCGGCGTCTACGTGCTGCTGCGCGCCATCCTAGCGAGCCGCTTCGGCCGCGTGGTCGTCGCGATCCGCGAAAACGAGACCCGCGCGCAGCTGATCGGGTACGACCCGCGCCTCTACAAGCTCCTCGCCTTCACGATCTCAGCCGGGATCGCGGGGCTCGCCGGCTGCCTTTACGCCAACTGGGGCGGCTTCATCAGTCCGACGGTGTTCGGCCTGTCGATGTCGGCGCAGGTGATCATCTTCGTCCTCGTCGGGGGGCTCGGCACCCTGATCGGTCCGATGCTCGGGGCGGTGCTGATCCAGGCGCTGATCATCACCGCGGGCGGACAGTCGATGCTCGATCCCAATCTCGGCCTTGGGATCGTGCTCGTCGGCTTCGTGCTGCTGGTGCCCGAGGGCCTCGTGCCGGTGGCGCGCCGCCTCGTGCAGCGCGCGACCGGGCTTGTCACCGCGAGCGCCGCGCCGCCGGCCGCCGAGCCGCCGACCCCCAAGCCGGCGCTTGCCGAAGGGACCGGCCGATGACGGGAGGCCCGAAGCCCGCTCGCCCGCTGGTGCGGGCCGAGGGCGCGACCATGCGTTTCGGCGGCGTCACCGCGGTGAACGCCGTCGACTTCACCCTCAACGAGGTCGAGCTGCGCTGCCTGATCGGGCCGAACGGCGCGGGAAAGAGCACGTTCTTCAAGATGCTCACCGGACAGCTGACGCCGAGCGCCGGCCGCATCCGCTTCCGCGACACCGACATCACCGCCGCGCATCCGCACGCGATCGCCCGGCTCGGGGTCGGCATCAAGACGCAGGTGCCCAACGTCTTCAACGGCCTGTCGGTGCACGAGAACGTCTTCATCGCCGGCTGCCGGCGCAAGTCGCTCGCCCGCACCAGGCGGATCGTCGACGAGACGCTGGAACGCCTCCGGCTGACTGACATCGCCGGACGCCTCGTGGGCCAGCTTGCCCACGGCCAGCGGCAATGGGTCGAGATCGCCACCGTGCTGGCGCAGGAGCCGGAACTGATCCTGCTCGACGAGCCAGCCGCCGGCATGACCCACGAGGAGGTCCACCGGACCGCCGACCTGATCCGCGAGATCAACCGGACGCATGCGGTCATCGTGGTCGAGCACGACATGCCGTTCATCCGGATGATCGCCAAGACCGTGACGGTGTTCAACCAGGGGAAGATCCTGATGGAGGACGAGGTCGGGCGCGTGCTCGCCGACCAGCGGGTTCGCGACGTCTATCTGGGCAAGCAGGCGGCATGAACGGTCCTCACCCGATCCCGAAGGCTCCGCTCCTCTCCGTCGCGGGGCTGCATGCCGGCTACGGCCGCATCCCGATCCTCGGCGGCATCACGATGTCGGTCGCGGACGGCGAGGTGGTCGGTATCCTCGGCCACAACGGCATGGGCAAGACCACGCTGCTGCGCACGCTGATGGGCTACCTGCCGGCCACCGCCGGAAGCGTTCGCTTCGGCGGGCACGAGATTACCAGGGCCTCGCCCACCGCGCGGGCGCGGGCCGGGATCGGCTACGTCCCGCAGGGGCGGGAAATCTTTCCCGCCTTGAGCGTGCGCGAGAACCTGCGCATGGGCTGCCTGCTGGCGAACACGCCCGAGGACGCCACCATCGCTGCGATCCTCGACGTGTTCCCGCGGTTGAAGGTCTATCTCGACCGGCCCGGCGGCGCGCTCTCGGGCGGCGAACAGCAATTGCTGGCGCTCGCCCGCTGCCTCTGCGCGAGCCCGAAGATCATCCTCCTCGACGAGCCGACCGAGGGCATCCAGCCCTCGATCATCGAGGAGATCATCGAGACGCTCCAGGGCATCACCCGTGCCCGCGGGCTGACCGTGCTGCTGGTGGAACAGAACCTGTCCTTCATCTCAGGCCTCTCCGACCGGGTGCTCATCCTTCAGAAAGGGATGATCACCCGCGAGGTGCCGCCCGAGGTCGCCCGCGACCGAGCGATGATCGACGAATTCGTCGGCATGGCCTGATCGAGGCCCGAAACCGACACCGAAAGAGGGCAACGATGGATTCGGCACAGATGATTCCGGAGATCGAGATCGTCGAGATGACCGTGGCGGACGCCGCCGACGCGTTTGCGAGGGGCGTCACGTCGGAGGTGCTGACGCAGGCCTTCCTCGACCGGATCGCGGTGCACAATCCGCATTACAATGCGCTCATCGTTATGAACCCGGAGGCCCTGTCCGACGCCCGCGCCAGCGATGCCCGCCGCATCGCGGGCACGACGCTCGGGCCGCTCGACGGCATACCGGTGGTGATCAAGGACCCGATGGACATGGCGGGCTTGCCCACCACCGCGGGCTGGCACTTCCTGAGCGCAAAGGCCGGCGGCGTCGATCTGATCCCCGAGACCGATTCCCCGGTCGTGGCGCGGATGCGGGCGGCCGGCTGCGTCATGCTCGGCAAAACCAACGTCCCGGTGCTGAGTGCTACGGGCAGCCATGCCAACGACAGCTGGGCCGGTCCGACCCTGAACTCGGCTGCCCCGAACAGTCTGCCCGGCGGCAGCAGCGCCGGCACGGCCACCGCCGTCGGCGCCAGCTTCGCGGTGCTGGGGCTCGCCGAGGAGACCGGCGGCTCGATCCAGAACCCGGCCTCGGCGCAGGGGCTGGTTGGCATCAAGCCGACTTTCGCGCTGGTCCCCAATGCCGGTGTCGTGCCGCTGGCGGGCTCGACCCGCGATGTGGTCGGCCCGATCGCCCGCTGCGTGCGCGACGCCGCACTGACGCTCGACGTGCTCGCCGGCTACACCCCCGCCGACCCGAAGACGGTGGCCGGCATCGGCCGCCGGCCGAAGGGCGGTTACACGAGCAAACTCTCCACCGACGCGCTCAGGTCCAAGCGCCTCGGCCTGTTCGGGCCTGGCTGGCGCGACCTGCCGCTCTCGGACGAGGCGACCGCGCTCTACGCGCGGGCGCAAGGCGAGATCGCGGCCTGCGGCGCGACGCTCATCGCCGACCCCTTCGCCGGCTCGGGCTTCGCCGACCTCGGCGAGCCGACACCGGGGCTCAACCATTTCGACGCCCGTGGCATGGAATCGGTCGCCTACGACCTGCAACTCTACCTGACGCGGCTCGGACCCAGCGCGGCGCTCCGCGACGTCGACGCTTTCGCCGAGGCGACGAAGGCAGAGGACGCCTTCGCGCCGGGTGGCGTGCTTCACTACCTGCACGCGATCCGCGCCTTCGCGCCCATCCTCGCCGACCCGTCCGCCCCGCCGGACCTCTCGAGTTTTCTCACCGTGCGCGAGGCCTACCTCGCCATCTTCGAGCGCGTCATGGATGAGCACGGCCTCGACGGCCTCGTCTTCCCGCAGATGCGCGATGAACTCCCACCGCTCCACGGCGGCCGCGCGATCAACGAGACCACCGTCTGCGAGATCAACATCGCCGGGCTCCCCGGCGTCACGGTCCCCGCGGGCTTCTACGCGTCGGACGCGCCGTTCAACCTGATCTTCGTCGGGCGGATGTGGAGCGAGGCCGACCTCCTCGGCTATGCCTACGCCTATGAGGCGGCGACACACCATCGCCTGGCTCCGACTCTGGAAGCGGCTGGCTGACGGGTTCGCCCCGCATCGGACGGCGAATCGGAGATGAGGCGCTCGGATGCTGACGGACCATCGCCATCAGGAGATCCTGTCGCGCCTCCACGGCACCGGCCGCGTCGGGGTCGCGGAGGCGGCCGCCTTCCTGAAGGTGTCCGAGGAGACCATCCGGCGCGACCTCAAGCTGATGGAGACGCGTGGGCTGCTCCGGCGCATCCACGGCGGCGCCGTGGCGCCGCGCCTCGACCAGGACCGGCCGCTTATCGAGCGCGGCAAGACCAACCCGCGCGAGAAGGCGCGGGTCGCCGCGATCGCCGAGGGGCTGGTGCACGACGGCATGTCGATCTTCATCGACACCGGCACGACGACGCTGGCGCTGGCGCGGCGGCTGATCCAGCGCAATCTCACGCTGACCACGAACTCGATCGACGTCGCCCTGCTGCTCGGTGGCGGGCCGTCGCGGGTCAACCTGACGCCGGGCACGCTCCGCCCCAAGGACAACGCGCTCGTTGGTTACGAGACGGTCGCCTACGCCCGGCGCTACTTCTTCGACATCGTCTTCATGGGCATCTCGGCCTGCGACCTCGACCGCGGTTGGATGGACTACGAGGAGCACGAGTCGGTGCTGCGGCGGACGCTGCGGGGACAGGCCCGGCGCTCGGTGATCCTGGCCGATTCCCACAAGTTCGGGCTGCAGGCCAACCTCTGCACCTTCGACCTGTCCGACCCGCTTAGCGTGGTCACCGACCGCGCGCCGCCCGCCGCCTTCCTGGATCGCTTCACGCGTCATGACATCGATCTTATCGCCGGTTGATCCCGGCCTGCACGACCTGTTCGACCGCTTCTCGGCGTGCGGCGCCACCGCGGGCGGCGGCGTTCACCGGCTCTGCGGCAGCGCGGAAGACGGTGAGGCGCGCGACGTGTTCGCGGCGATCGTCCGCGATCTCGGGGGCGCGATGCGCACCGATGCGGTCGGGAACCAGTTCGGGCTGTTTGCGCTCGCTGGCCGACCCGACGCCCCGCTGGTGATGCTGGGCTCGCACCTCGACAGCCAACCCCAGGGTGGTCGTTTCGATGGCGCGCTCGGCGTGGCGATCGCCCTGCGGGTGGCCGCCACCCTCCTGCGGGCCGAGGTGGCAGGCGCCACGTCCGATGCCGATCTCTGCGTCGCGAACTGGACCAACGAGGAGGGTGCCCGCTTCCGGCCGAGCCTGCTCGGCAGCGGCAGCTATGTCGGCCATCACCGTCCCGAGGACGCGCTGGCGATCCGCGACGACGACGGCGTGACGCTGGGCGAAGCCCTGAGGGCGATCGGCCATCGCGGCATCGATCCGGCACCTCCGCTCCCGGCCTGCTACCTCGAACTCCATGTTGAGCAGGGCAGGGTGCTCACCGAGGCCGGCGCGACCATCGGCATCGTCGCCCGCAATTGGGGGGCGATTAAGATCGACGCGGTCTTCACCGGCGCGCAGGCCCATACCGGGCCGTGCCCGATGCCGTTGCGTCGCGACGCCCTGCTGGCGGGGGCCTACGCCATCGCAGAGGTGCGCGCCATCGCCGATCGTTGGCCGGGCCGCGTGCACACGTCGGTCAGCCGCATCCGGGTCGCGCCGAACTCCGCCAACGTCGTCCCGTCCCGCGTCGAACTCTCGGTGGAGATCCGTTCCGCCGACGATGCCATCCTCAACCAAGCCGGTGCGCTCGCGGACGAGGCGCTCCGCGCGGCGGCCGAGCGCGCCCGCACCGACCTCGCGATCCTCGCCCGCGTCGAGCGCCCGATCCGCCCGCTCCCCGGAGCGATGCGCGATCTCATGGCCCTCGCCGCCGAAGAGACCGGGCACCGGGCGATCCCGATGGACACGGTGGCCGGTCACGATGCCCTCAGCCTGCTCGGCGCCTGCCCGATCGGCCTCGTCTTCGTGCCCAGCGTCGATGGCATCGCCCACGACGCCGCCGAGATGACCCTGGATTCCGACATGCAGGCCGGTCTTGCCGTGATGCTGCGCGCGACCGAGCGCCTCTGCCGCGCCGGCGGATCGCCCGAGCGTGCGATCCGGGGCGATGCGCGATGAAGGCGGTCGGACATCCCGAGACGCCGTTCGAGCATCGCGTCGAGGCGTCGCTTGCCCGCATCCCCGAATGGCGGGGCCGGCCGCTCCGCTACGCGCTGGCCGCCGCGCCCGTGGCCTCACCGAGCCACCGTGCGACGGCCTCGGATTGCGTACTGGTCGCCGTTGAGGGCGAGGCGGATGTCTTCCTCAAGATTCGCCACGCCGACATGGCCGACGATGTCACCGCGGTCGCGGTGCGGGCGGCCGAGCGCGCCGGCGCCTTGGGCCTCGGACCGGCCGTGCGGATCGTCGGGGAGGGCATCCTCGGCCTGGACTTGCTCCCCGATCCCTGGCGCTACGCCCGCGTCGGCGACCTGCAAGATGCGGACACGTTGGCCTCGGTGCTGGCGGCGCTGCGCCGGCTTCAGGGGGAGGCTCCCTTCGGCCATCGCTTCTGCCCCTTCGCCCGGATCGCGGCATTGGCCCGCGAGGCGGAGGCCGTCGGCGCGCCGCTTCCAGATGGGACCGGAGAGCTGATCGCGGCGAGCGGTCTCATCGGCGAGGCAATGCAGGCATCCGGCATCGGCCTCGCACCCTGCCGCAACGACGGCGTCGCCTCCAACATCATGCTTGCCGGCGCGGATATCCACCTCGTCGACTTCGACCTCGCGGGCGATGCCGATCCCTGGTTCGAGGTCGGCGCGCTGATCAACGAGGTCTGCCGCTTCGAGGACGGCCGCCGCGCGGCGATCGAGGCCTATGCCGGCACCTGCGACCCGCGCCTGTTCGCCCGCTGCCGACTCTATGGCGCCGTCGACGACGTGATGTGGGGTCTGTGGGGCATCGTGCGCGCGGTGACAGCCCCACGCGGCGGCATCGAGTTCTTCAAGTACGGCCAGTGGCGGCTGTTTCACGCCCGCACGACGACCGGGGCCTGGGATTTCGAAGCTTGGCTCCGCGGGCTCTAACACGACGCCACGAGGGGAGGACGACGATGTGGAAGGCCCTGGGCGACGGGCTGAGCGCGGCCGAGCGCGATCTCGAGGCGATCCTCGCGCGTGTACCGCGCTGGCAAGGCGCCGCACTTCGCTATCGCCCGGTCTCCGGCGGGATCAGCAATGCGAACTGGCAGGTCTCGTCCGGCGCCGCGCAGGACTTCTTCGTGAAGGTGCCGGGGCGCGGGACCGAGATGTTCATCACCCGAACGGTGGCCGTCGAGGCGAGCCGGAAGGCCCATGCGAGCGGCGTCGGCGCCGAGGTGGTCGACTTCCTGCCCGACCCCGGCGTCGAGATCTTCGCCTTCCTCGAGGGCTTTCGCGCCACCTCGAACCTCGACTTCCTGCGGCCGGCCGTCCGCGGAAACACGGTGCGGGCGCTGAAGACCTTCAACGATTCCGGCCCCTTGAGCCTGACCAAGACCGTGTTCGATATGATCGACGAACACGTCGCGCAGGTCGCCGAGGTCGGTGGGCGCCAGCCCGAGGACGCCCCGTTCCTGATGCGGCGCTACGGCGAGGCGAAGGCGGCGCTTCTGGCGTCCGGCCTCGACCTCGTGCCGTGCATGAATGACACGCTCGCCGGCAACTTCCTCATCGACCAGCATGACCAGGTCATGCTGGTCGACTTCGAATACGCCTCGAACAACGAGCGCGCTTACGAACTCGCCCTGTGGTTCGACGAGATGGCGTTCTCGGACGGCGTCGAGCGCGAGATGATTGAAGTCTATTTCGGGCGCTGGGACCCGGTGATCGCCACGCGTATCCAGGTGCTGAAGGCGCTGGCCGACCTGAAGTGGTCGACCTGGGCGATGATCCAGGAAACGGTCTCGCTGCTCGATTTCGACTTCTACAAGTACGGCACTTGGAAGCTTATGCGCGCCCGCACCCTGTTCCACCATCCGGACTGGCTGCGCTGGCTGAAGCGTCTGTGATCGGCGCCCCGCACGGGGACTGGCGCCGTGCGGGGCGCCGGCGCAGTGGCCCCGTGGAGGTCCCGCTCAAGCCTTGGCCGGCAAGGCACTCTTCGGCATCAGCATGTGCACGCCCTTGTTGCCGTCGACAGTCTGGGTGATGCGCAGGTTCCCGGCGAGCGAGCACAGCATGTAGGCTTGGTTGCGGGTCAGCCCGGTGCGGGCGCAGACGTGGCGCACCATCTCGCGCACCGTCTGCCGCATCGCCTCGTCGAGGCTCTCGTGCAGGCCGATCGTCATCAGCTCGGCGAACGGCCATGTGTAGCCGAGGTCCTTGCGGACGGTGAGTCGGAAGGTGCCGGTAAGCCCGGTCTCCAAGGCCGTGATGCAGACCTCGCCGTCATCGTACCCCGGCGGGTCGGCAGAGACGCCCTCGAAGCCCTCGTCCCGAGGCTCTCGGAGGGATGTCGACCGGGACCGCGCCCGCTTGGGCCAAAGGCGCAAGGGCAGAAGCGCGGATTGCCCTACGGTTCAGAGAACCTGCGAGAGGAAGCGGCGGGTGCGCTCGTCCTGGGCAGACGCGAAGAATGTCGCCGGCGACCCGTGCTCGACGATCACGCCACGGTCGGTGAAGTAGATGTGGTCCGCGACATCGCGCGCGAAGTTCATCTCGTGGGTCACGAGCAGGCAGGTCATGCCCTCCTCGGCCAGTTCGCGGATGGTGACCAGTACCTCCTTGACGGTCTCGGGATCGAGCGCGGCGGTGACCTCGTCGAACAGCATCACGTCGGGCCGCATCGCGAGCGACCGGGCGATCGCCACCCGCTGCTGCTGACCGCCCGAAAGTTCGCCCGGGTAGGCGTCCTCCTTGCCGGCGAGCCGGACCTTGGCCAGCAGCGCGCGGGCCCGGACCTCGACCTCGCGCTGGTCTTGGCCCAGGACGTGGATGGGGGCCATCATCACGTTGGCCAGCGCGGTCTTGTGGGGAAACAAGTTGTACTGCTGAAACACCATGCCGACCTTGCGGCGCAGGGCGAGCTTGTCGAGCTTCGGATCGGCGACCTCGATCCCCGCGACGCGGATCGTGCCCGCCGTCACGGGCACGAGCGCGTTGATGCACCGGATCAGCGTCGACTTGCCTGAACCCGACGGGCCGATGATGCAGACGACCTCGCCCTTGCGGACGTCGAAGCTGATTCCCTTCAGGACTTCGAACGTCCCGAACGCCTTGTGCACGTCGATCACCTGCACGATCGGCTGATCGGGCGTCCAGGTCGAAGGCGGGATACCAGCCATGGTCACTCGAGATCGGGTTCAGCGGGTTTCGAAGCGGCGTTCGAGGCGGGCGGTCAGCCGATCGATCGGATAGCAGTAGAAGAAGAAGCAGAGCAGGGCGAAGCCGTAGAGCGGCGCGAACAGCTCAGGCCTTCCCCCCTCGGCTGCATGCACCTGTGCGGTGAGCGTCAGCATCTCGGTGACGCCGACGATCGAGGCCTGCACGGTGGCCATCGCGATCAGGGCGTAGACGTTCATCCAGGGCGGCAGCATGCGCTTGGCGCATTGCGGCAGGATGATGCGCCACAGGATCTGCCGGCGGGTGAAGGCCAGAGACTCGGCGGCCTCCCACTGCGTCGTCGGCACGGAGCGCACCGCACCGCGGACGATCTCCGCGACGTTGGCCATCACCGGAAGGCTGAACCCGAACGTCGCCTTGATCCAGTCCGGCAGCGGCACACGCATGCCGAGCACCGTGACCTGGAAGGGCACCAGGAACATCACGAAGAACAGCAGCACCAGCCACGGCACGTTGCGGAAGACCTGCGTCACCGTCCAGGCGGCGCGCGACAGGATCCGCCCCTCGGCGAGCATGGCGATGCCGAGCCCCGTACCGGCCACCGTCCCGAGCAGCATCGCCATGAGCGAGATCGCGACGTTAAAGGCGAAGCCCGTGAGCAGCAGGGGCGCCCAACGGATGACCACCTCCAACGGAGAGGACACGGCGCCGCCACCCTGCGCCCAGGCCGGGAGCACGACGGCGGCCAGGCCGCACAGCAGCCAGCCGTGGACCGGGCGAAGCCGGATCGCCGGGCCGTTGCGAGACAACGCGAAGGGCAGCAGGACCGGTAGATCGCCCGGCCGACCCGCGTCGCGGGCGGGCGGGGCGTTCGCGTGTCGGCCGCTCATCGGCCGTATCCCGGAATGCGCAGGGCCTGCTCCCAGCGGTGCATGATCCATACGAGCGCGCCGACGAGGACGGCGTAGGTCGCGAGCAGCACGAGCATCATCTCCAGCACGTTCTGTGACTCGGACCAGATCTGCTTGACGGCGTAGAGCGTCTCCGGGACCGCGATGGCATATGCCAGGGTCGTCGTCTTGAGGAGGTTGATCAGGTTGTTGTTCAGGGCCGGCAGGCAGACCCGGAGCGCCAGCGGCAGGACGACGTGACGGTAGGCCTTCAGCCGGGTGTAGCCGAGGGCCTCGGCGGCCTCGACGGTGGTCTTCGGCACCGCCTCGATGCCGGAGCGGAAGATCTCGACGTTGAACGCTCCGGCAAACAGCGACAGCGAGACGATCGCCCACTGCACGTTGTCGAGGATGGGCGCACGCAGCCCGTCCGCGGTCTGCGCCGCGGGCAGAAGCGTGCCGATGCCGAAGTAGAAGAAGAAGATTTGCACCAGCGGCGGCGTGTTGCGGAAGAGGACGACGAAGCCGTTGACGAGCCCGCGCAGCAGGCGGGACGGGCTGCTCTGGAGGAGTGCGCCGACCGCGCCGATCGCGAGGCTCGCCAGGATCGTGGTGACCCCGAGCATGAGCGTCGTCCGCAGGCCCCCGACGTAGCGATGCCAGTCGTAGGGGTCGTAGAAGATCGTGAAGTTGAGGCCCGTGGTCTCGTAGAGATGCTGGAACCAGGCCTGAATCGCGTCGATCATCGCGGCCGCCGCGGCCGGGCTTGCTGAGGGTGGAGCATCAGTTGGTCGCGTTCTTGTACTTCTCGTGCATCGCCTTCGAGTAGCTGGTCGGCTCGATGCCCCACTTCTTCTCTTCGTCGATGATGAGGCCGGACTTCATCCATTCCTTGGTGGTCGCCTCCATCATCGTCTGGAGCGAGGTGTTGCCGGGGGCGACGGCCATCATCCACGGCGCATCCAGAATGCCCGTCAAGGGGAGGGCGTAGGCCGCCTTCCAGTCTTCGTCGAGGAGCTTACCCTGCAGCATGCTCTGGTCGTAGAGGTAGCCGAGGCAGTTGCCCTGCTTGAGCGCGAAGAGCGGCTTCTCGGAGCCGTCGAAGGCGACGATCTCCGCGCCGTAAGTGCGCGCCACGTCCTTGTTGTACCAGGCACCGGAGGTCGCGCAGAGCGGCTTGCCCTTCAGCTGCGCCCAATCCGTAATGCCTGCAGTCTTGGGCAGCATCACGTTGACGAAGTCCGAGTAGTATTGCGGGTCGATGGCCTGGATCACGCGGCGGCGTTCCGGCTTGTCGGAGAGCGTGGCGATCAGCAGGTCGACCTTGCCCTGCTGCAGGAACTCGATCCGATTGGCCGAGACCACCGGCACCAGTTCGAGCTTCACCCCGAGGCGCTTGGCGACGTCGGCGGCCAGGTCCGGCTCGAGTCCGATGATCGCTCCGCTCGGATCGCGGAAGCCGAAGGGCTTGTAGTCGGCCTTGACGCCGACAATCAGCGTCCCGCGCTGCTTGATCGCTTCGATCCCATCGGCGGCGGCGGCACCGCCGAGGGACACGAAGACCGAGGTGGCGGCCAGCGCGCCGGCAGTCATGAGGGCGCGGATCGTCTGTTGCATCGGATCGGTCCTGGTCAGGCGGTGTGGTTTCGCGTCAAGCAATCGACGAGCCATCGTCAGGCCTATCATTGGAATCGCGCGAGCGCGAAGGGCGCGAGATCAATCGGGCTACCGCCGCCGGTCATTTCCTCGGCCACGGCCTCACCGATGCCGGCCGAATGCTTGAACCCGTGGCCGGAGCAAGCGGAGACCACGAGCACCCGGTCCATCTCCGGGTGGCGGTCGATGATGAAGCCGCGGTCGGGCGTCACGGTGTAGACGCAAGCAGCGGATCGGACGACCTCCGCAGTCGCACCGGCGAGGCGCCCCTTTACGCGCAGCCGATACATCGCTTCCGACTCACCCGGATCGACGGCGCGCTCGACCGCATCGGCGGTGGTGGCCGTGTCATACTGCTCGGTCGCGACCTTGATCGAACGGACGCCTGGCATCGGCGGGAAGCCGTAAAGGTAGTCGGTGTCCCCGGTACCGTACATCCAGATGAAGACCGGAGCCCGGGGTCCGTAGGCCGAGACATCGTCGACGGCGTACCAGTGCAGGAGCTGGCGCCGGACCGTGAGCAGCCTGTCGAACGGGCGGCCGAGGAGCGGAGCGGTCCACGCGCCGGCGCTGACGACGGCGCGGTCCGCGAGGATGCTGCCGTCGGCCGTCTTGACATGCACGCCGGCCGCGTCCTGGTGCAGGGCCAGGACTTCGCACCCCGTCCGGATCTCGGCACCCCGTTCGCCCGCGCGCCGCAACTGCACGGCAACGCATCGCTCGGGGAAGACGTAGCCGCCGCCGGGCTCGTAATAGGCCTTCTCGTCGCCGGCGAGGTTCAGGAATAGCGGAAAGCGACGGGCGACAGCCGCACCGTCGAGCACCTCGTGCGCGATCCCGAACCTGCGTGCCGCACTTACCGAGCGGCCGACGAAATCCGGCTTGCCGTGGTGAGAAGAGACGCCGTCGCCGGGAGCCATGACGAGGGCGCCGCAGGCGTTCAGGAGGGGCTCCCCGGTCTCCGCCTCGAGCTCGCGCCAGATGCGATGGGAGGCGATGACGAAGGGGACGTAGTCGCTCCCCTCGCCGACGGCCTGGCGGGTGATCCGCGTCTCGCCGTGGCTCGACCCGAGGGTATGGGGCGGTGCGAAGCGATCGAGGCCGATCACGGAGGCGCCCCTTCGCGCCAATTGATAGAGGGCCGCGCTTCCCATCGCGCCGAGGCCCAGCACGGCGACGTCGACCCGTCCGGCCATCAGGCGGCTTCCTGCTGCGGGAACCCGCAACGGCGCGCAGCCCGTGTCGGAGACGGATGCAGCGTGGGGACGACGGAACCGGGCATTTGGCGTGCGTCCCTCGGCGAAAACGGCGAATGGTGGCCAGCATGATCGACCTTCGCCGTTGCGCTTGTCGTCAAGAGACGGTTTTTTGTGCCTATGGGACAGGGTGCGGAGAAAACGGCGGGTGTGGGAGTCGCGGCGTCGGGGGACCGTACCCAGGAAATCGGCTTCCTTCTGCTTCCCGGCTTCGCGCTTCTGTCGTTCGCCTCAGCATGCGAACCGTTCCGGGCCGCCAATCAACTCGCCGGCCGCGACCTCTACCGGCTGCGCTACTTCGGAGAGACGGGAGAGGGCCGGATCGCATCCTCCTCCGGGGCGGAAGTGCCGACGGAGGGGCTGCCCCGCGAGCACGGGCGTCTCCATACCGTCTTCGTCTGCGCCGGCGGAGAACCGACCGCGTGGGACCGACCCGTCATCCACGCCGTGCTGCGGCGTCTGGCCCGGTTCGGCGTGCGCATCGGAGGGATCTCCGGCGGCCCTTACGTGATGGCCGCAGCCGGGCTCCTTTCGGATCGTCCCTTCACAGTCCACTGGGAATATGCCGGCGCTACGGTCGAAGCGTTCCCGACTTCGCGCCTCGCGCACGCACGTTATGTCACCGATCCGGACCGTCTCACCTGCGGCGGCGGCGTCGCCCCCCTGGACATGATCCATACCCTGATCGCCGGGCGCATGGGCGAGGCGTTCGCGCGGCGCGTCTCGGACTGGTTTCTCCACACGGCAATCGGCGCCGCGGCCGATCCGCAGCGAGCGTCCACGGCCGAGCGCTACGCGGTCCATCACCCCGCCCTGCTGACCGTCCTCGAGACCATGGAGACGACCGTCGAGGCACCGCTCAGCCGGCGCGCGATGGCCGGTCTCGCCGCACTCAGCGAGCGCCATCTCGATCGGTTGGTCCGGGAGAAGTGCGGCCTCAGCTTCTCGGCGCAGTACAAGGCGATCCGCCTCGCCCACGCCCGGCGTCTGCTTCGCCAGAGCCCGCTCAGGATCGGCGAAATCGCGACGGCTTGCGGGTTTTCGAGTATCGCCCACTTCTCCCGCAGCTATCGAACGAGCTTCGGCTGCGCGCCGTCCGCAGAGCGTTAGGCGTCGCGCGAAGCATGTGCGGTCCGAACGGGACACGGCGACCTGCTCCAGGCCGCGCAGGAAGTGCTTCACGCGGGTCTAGTCCATAGTGGTTCAGAGACCATCATTCGCTCGGATCACGCGGTAAAGGCGAAGCGCACGCAAGGACCAGCCCGGCGAGACCGCTCCTGATGCGAGGTCGAAGGAGGCTAGGTGCCTCGGACAATGGATCCGGCCCGCCGCGCAGCGTCCGAGCGACAAGTCGGCGCCTTCGTGAGGGCAGGCCCGCTCCGCCGCGACGAGCCTTTCGCCGTCCCGCATGAGGATCAGATGTCGCCCTCTCACGAGGATCGGTATCGGTGCGGCCTCATCGCTAAGGTGGAGAGGACCGAGGTGCATCCGCACGGGCCGTTCCAGGTCAGCCACCGAGGTAGGCGTCGCGAACATGCGGATTGGCGATCAGGTCGCCCGTTCCGTCGTTTACGTCCGTCGCCTCAATCCCGGTATGCCGGCTCCTCGCGATCCAGGGTCCTTCGGATCGCGGCAAGGTGCAGACGGGCAGATTCGGGATCGCCGGCGCGCATCTGGCGGTACGCAGCTTCGGCGATCGCGGGTTCCACGGGGAGGACTTGCCGCCCGGTGGAGAGGGCCAGGGTCTGCACCTCGGCCGCCCGTTCGAGATAGTAGAGGTCGTCCCAGACCTCGGCGATGGTGGGTCCCAAGACCATCACCCCGTGATGCTTCATGAAGATGATGTCGGCCTCGCCCACGGCGTCGGCGATGCGGTCGCCCTCTCGGGTGTCGAGAGCGAGCCCGTTGTAGTGGCGGTCGACCGCGGTGCGGCCGTAGAACTTGAGCGCGGTCTGGCCGGCGAAGATCAGCGGCTCGCCCTCCGTCATCGAGAGGGCGGTGGCGTAGGGCATATGCGTGTGGAAGGCGACGCGCGCCCGCGGGATGCGAGCGTGGATCCGGGCGTGGATGAAGAACGCCGTCGCCTCGGGCTGCCCCTCGCCCGCGACGACGGTGCCGTGGAGGTCGCAGACCAGGAGCTTGGACGCGGTCATCTCCGAGAAGGCGTAGCCGTAGGGATTGACGAGGAAGAGATCGTCGTAACCCGGCACCAGGGCGGAGAAATGGTTGCAGATGCCCTCCTCGAGCCCATGACGGGCCGCCATGCGGAAGCAGGCGGCCAGGTCGGCCCTGGCCTCGCGGATCTCGGGGCGGTCAAGATCGGGCTGGTTCGCCCCGTGGCCCGCGACGGGACCGTTGGTGCCAGAAGACAGTGCGTGGGCCATTGCGTCGTCTCCATTCGGGTTCGCCGGCGCGTGGTGGATCGGGGGAACCCGGCAGCGTGGCGTTTCGGGGCGTCGACTGTAGGCTGCGGGGCAGGCGGCACCGTCATGCCAGGGTCCCGAACAAGGCGGCCAGGCGCGTCTCGGCTTCCGTGAGATCGATACCCCGGGCGGCGAGCCAGCCGTCGTCGTAGAGCGTCGAGCGATAGCGCTCCCCGGAATCGCAGAGCAAAGTGACGACCGATCCGGTTTCGCCGCGCGCGCGCATCTCCTCGACGAGATGCAGGCAAGCCCAAACGTTCGTGCCCGTTGAGCCGCCGCAGGGTCGGCCGAGGCGGGCACTCGTCATCCGGGCCGCGGCGATGCTGGCCGCGTCGGGCACCGCGATCATGCGGTCGATCAGGTCAGGGATGAAGGACGGCTCGACCCGCGCCCGGCCGACGCCCTCGATGACGCTGCCGCAGGCGGGAACGCCCTGGACCGTCCGGTCGGCGTGATGGCGGTGAAACACCGAGCCGTCCGGGTCAGCGACGCACAGGCGCGTCGGGTAGGTGCGGTAGCGGATGTACCGGCCGAGGGTCGCGGACGTACCGCCGGTGCCGGCGCCGCAGACGATCCAGGCCGGGACCGGGGCGTCCTCCAGGGCCATCTGCGCGAAGATCGATTCGGCGATGTTGTTGTTGCCGCGCCAGTCCGTCGCCCGTTCGGCGAAGGTGAACTGGTCCATGTAATGGCCGCCGATCTCGCCGGCGAGCGATTGGGCAGCGTCGCTGACGTTCCCGCCGTCGATGAGGTGTGGTTCTCCGCCGTGGAAGGCGATCGTGGCGACCTTCTCGGCCGAGGTCGAGCGCGGCATTACCGCGAAGAAGCGCAGCCCGAGCAGACGTGCGAAATACGCTTCCGAGATGGCCGTCGAGCCGCTGGAGGACTCGACGATCGTCGTCTCGGGGCCGATCCAGCCGTTGCACAGGGCGTAGAGGAACAGCGAGCGGGCGAGGCGGTGCTTCAGGCTGCCGGTGGGATGGCTCGACTCGTCCTTGAGATAGAGCTCGATCCCGGGGGCGTGCGGAAGGGGCAGCCGGATCAGGTGCGTGTCCGCCGAGCGGTTGATGTCGGCCTCGATCCGCCGGATCGCCTGGGAGACCCAGGGTCGGTCCCTATCGGTCGGACGGCTCATGAGCCGGTCGCATCAGAGCCGCGCAGATCCGCCTTGCGCAGATCCGCCTCGGCCTGCGAGAGGAGCGCCTTGCGGTCGATCTTGCCCGTCGCGGCGAGGGGCATACCCTGGAGGAACCAGACCCGGCGCGGGTGCTGGTAGGCTGGGGCGTGGGCGAGCACGTGGCTCTTGACCTCCGCCTCGGTGACGGCCGCGCCCGGGCGGCGCACCACGAAGGCGACGGGCTTCGTCCCCTTGATCGCGTCCTCCACCGGCACGACGCAGGCCTGGAGCACGTCCGGATGCGTCTCGATCACCGTCTCGACCTCCCCGGGGAAGATGTTTTCGCCGCCCGAGACGAACATGTCGTCGGCACGGCCGACGAAGAAGTAGAATCCCTCCGCATCGCGGCGGAACACGTCGCCGGTGTCGTAGTAGCCGTCGGACGTGATCGGGGAAGGGGTGTCCGGGCGGTGGTGGTAGCCGAGCATGATCGCCGGACTCTTCAACTGCAGCACGCCGAGGTCCGGCGCCTCCGGCCCGACCAGGCGGACGGGCACCTGGGGATGCGGGTGGCCGACCGAGCCGACCGGGATGGGAAGGCCCGAGGGATGGCCGGAAAAGACGATCGGACCGCCCTCGGTCGTGCCGTAGGCGTTGATGATCCGGGCGTTCGGAAGCAGCGTCCGGGTCTGGTCCATGAGGGTCTCGTTCACCGGCGCAGAGCCCATGCGCAGGGTGCGGACCCCCGAGAGGTCGGCTTCGGCCAGGGCGCCCGCCTCGCGCAGCATCATCGCGATCATCGGCGGCACGGCGGTGAGCCAGGTGCAGCCGTATCGCCCGACCGCCGCGATGTAGCGCTTCGCGTCGAATTGCGGGAGCAGCACCGCGCTCGATCCGGAGGCGCAGACCAGGAGCGCTAGGGCCAGCGCGTTCATGTGGTAGAGCGGCGCGGCAATGAGCAGGCGCTCAGCGCGGAGGTCCGCCTCCGCCATCCGCGTGCGCACCACCCAGAGGTGGGCGGCATGGCCCAACATCACCCCCTTGGGCCGCCCCGTCGACCCCGAGGTATAGAGGCAGAGCGCCGCCTCGTCGGCCCACGGCCGAACAGCCTCGAACGCGCCGGGGTCGAGCCAGGATGCCAGCCCATCCGGACCGTCGCGGTCGAAGACGGCGATGGGGACGGCACCCGCGAAGGCCGCGTGCCGGGCGGCGTCGCAGACGACGAGGCGGGCGCCGCAATCGGCGATCACCCACGCCACCGTCGACGCGGGAAACTTGTGATTTACCGGTGTGGGCACGATCCCGGCCCGCATGGCTCCAAGGACGAGGGCGACAGTCTCGGGCCGGTTCGCCGCGAGGATCGCGATCCGGTCGCCGCGCGCGAGTCCCCCGCGCAGGAGACCGCGGGCGAACGCGTCGGCCATCGCGTCGAGGCCGGCGCGGGTCATCACGGTCTCGCGCGCCTCGCCGTCGAACCCGATGAAGACCGGCCGGTCCGGATCGCCGGAGCGGTCGACGAGGGCGCCGAGGTTGTCGATCGCGTCGGCGCGGCTCATCATGAACTCCGGCAGGTCACGAGAAGGTCGAGGGCGGCGAGCGTCAGGGTTGCGCGGGCGGCGTCGTGGCGAAGCCACAGGGCCCCCGGCAGGGCACGGGCCCGGTGCTCGATCTCCTCCAGGGTATCGAAGCGCAACCCCAGTTCGAAGAAGCGCGGCGCGCCGCCGGCGACGACGTGGAGGTGGAAGTCCCCGAGCCGGATGGACCACCCGTCGGCATCGGGCTGCGCGAGCGCGTTGCAGGCGGCCGCGTAGCGGACGGCCTCCGCCTCGGGATCGCGGCTCGTGACGACGACCCGATCGATCCAGTTGAAGCCGTTGGGGTGGGCGAACCATTCCGGTCGCCAGACGAGGTCCGGCGTCAGGTGCTCGCAATGGTAGATCCGGCCCGCCGGGAAGAGGTGGGCGGGAAACCGAACGGTGCGGAAGCGCGCCTCTTCGGTCCGCCCGGCGACGGTCACCGGGCGGGAGAACGTCGCCGGCGTCTCGACAGGCAGCCCGGTCCGGCTCAGCCGCGCGAAGCTCGCGTCCGCATCGCCGCTGGCGATGACGAGGCCGTTCAGGCCGAAGGGCGAGTCGAGTACGTCGCGGCGCTGGAGCCCGGTTTCCGGCACACCGACCAGCTCGAGATACGGCCCCCGCGTCATCATCAGGTGGTTGATCGATCCGAGCGAGTGATGCCCGCGCGGCGTCAGCCGGAAGCCGAGCGCCGTGAAGGTCTCCGCGGCGGCGTCCATGTCGCGCATCGCGTTGACGACGACATGGTCCAGTCCGTCATAGGCGGATCGGCTCGCGGGGCGGCTCATGCCGTCCGCCCCCTAGAAAGCGCGATCCGTTCGCCGGCGCTGGTCGGCACGATCACTTCGCCGGTGCCGTCATGTAGACGCCGCGCCCGCTGGCTAGCAGGCGGCCCTCGGCGTCGAGGATCTGCGCCTCGGCGACCGAGATCTGGCCGCCGAACTTCACGACCTTGCCAAGGCAGCGCAGGTTCCCCTGCATCGCCGCCCGATGGTAGTCGACGCGCAGGTCCACCGTCGGCACGCCGCGTCCGGTCTTCGACACCAGCGCCCAGTCGGCCGTGAGGTCGACCAGCGTCGCGAGGATGCCGCCGTGCGTGTAGCCCTTCTCGGCGTTGACGACCCATTCCGGACGCCACGTGGCCGCGAGTTCGATTGTGCCCTCGCCGACGGCCACGACGCCGAGGCCGAGCCACTGGTGGAACGGCCCGCGCAGAAGCAGCGCCTCGACCTGTTCCTTGGTGAGTGAGGTGTCCGACATGCTGTTGATCCGGTCCTAAGGAGCGACGACGATCTTGCCCATGACCTCGCGGTCCTGGATCATGCGAAGGCCCTCGGCGGCCTCTTCGAGGGAGAGCACCTTGTCGACGACCGGCTTGAGCGTGCCGGCCTGGATCATGTCCATCAACGCCGAGAGGTCGTCGTCGTAGAAGCTGTTGGACCCGACGATCTTGAGTTCGAAGCTCCAGACGTAGCGGAGATCCTCCTTCGGATCGTGGCCGGCGGTGGCGCCGCAGACCAGCAGGGTCCCGCCTCGCTTCAGGCACTTCAGCGACGGCACCCAGGTGTCGCCGCCGGTGAAGTTGATGACCACGTCCACGCCGCCCTCGTAGGTGCGCCGCTGGGGCTTGCCGTAGGTCTGGATCGCCCATTTCGAGAAGTCGGTCTCGCGGTAGTTGACGACGTGGTCGGCGCCGAGTTCGGTCAGGCGCGCCATCTTGTCGGCGCTGCCGGCGCAGGCGATCACCTCGGCGCCAAGTTGCTTGGCCAGCATCACGCATCCGGTGCCGACGCCGCCGCTGGCGCCGAGGATCAGGACCCGGTCGCCCGCCTTGACCGTCTTGTGGGTGATCAGCATCCGGTGCGCGGTGCCGTAGGCCACCGGCAGGGACGCCGCGTCGGCGTAGCTCACGTCCGGGGGCATCGCGATCAGTTGGTCGGCGGAGACGCGGCAGTATTCAGCCATGCCGCCGTCCATCATCTCGCCCATCAGGCCCTTGGCCTTGTTGAGCGGGTTGACGAGGACGCGGTCGCCCGCCTTCCAGTTCGCGACGCCCTCGCCGAGTTCGACAACCTGCCCGGCCATGTCGAGGCCGATCACCACCGGAAACGGTACCTTGATGCCGGGCATGCCCTTCACGGTGAAGACGTCGTGGTAGTTGAACGACGAGGCGCCGACCCGGATCACGACTTCGCCGGGGCCGGCCTTCGGCTTCGGGTGGTCGTGGACGACGGCGAGGTCGCTGATCTCGCCATGCTGGCGAAGCACGAGGGCCTTCATCGTCTCGGACATGCTGTCTCCTCCGGTTGATCGTTGAATGGCGCGGGCGGTCACCGGATCGCCTTCGACGCCTCGTAGGGGCCGGTCACCAGCGCGGCGTCGGGCAGGTCGCCCTTGACGACGCCGATGGCCTTGAACACCGCGAACTCGTTCTTCAGGGAGGCGACGTCGGCCGGCTCCATGCTGACGGTGTAGATGTGATCCCAGAGGGCGGCGTAGGCCTTCGCGTCGGCTTCGCCGAGGTTGGCCGCCGCCATGAGCGCCTGTGCAACCGCGGCCTTGTCACCCTTGCCGAACTCGTAGGCCTTGCGCATGGCGGCGACGACCTTGGCGGCCCCCGCGGGGTTGGCCTTGAGCCAGTCGTTGCGCATCAGCCCGACGCCGAGGACGGGCGGCGCGTCCTGCTTGGTGATCGCCTTCCACTCGGCGCGGAAGGAGCCGAGCTTGCGCAGCTTGGCATCGGGCAGCAGGGCCAGGGTGACCGTGCGCAGGGCGGCCGCGTCGATGTCCTTCTGCGCCAGGAATTGCGCCAGCCGCGGATCGTTGCCCGGCACGCTTTCGTAGTCCGAGGGCTTGATGCCGTAATTCGTCTCCAGGATCGCGGAGGTGATCGCCGCGGTGGCGCTGCCCGAGGGCGAGGTCCCGATCTTCTTGCCCTTCAGGTCGGCCATCGTCCGGATCGGCGAGGCTTCCGGGACGACGAAGTCGAGGTCGGCCACCTGGGTCGCCAGCACGATGCTGAGGGGGAGGCCGTCGGAGGCGACGCTGAAGGACGTTCCCGCGCTGGCAGCGATGGCGAAATCGATCGCGCCCGCGGCCATGGCCTTGGTCGGCGCGTTCACGTCCGGGAACTTGAGGTACTCGACGGTGAGCCCTTCCTTCTCCATGAACTTGCCGGCTTCGAGGACGGCCCCGAAGCCGAGGCTCACCCCGGAACTCCAGTAGCCGATCCGCACGGTCTCGGCGCGTGCGGGGCATGGTGCGGCGGCAAGGCTCGCGAGGGCTGCGGCGACCAGGCCGACGCGTTTCATCACGGTCATCGAGGCACGTCTCCAAAGGTCGTGGTCGTCGCGGTCGAAGGCACCGAGGGGGCGGTGGCGAAGGGCGATGGTCATGTCTGCGCGGTCCGCTTCCAGGCGAAGAGACGCCGCTCCAGGGGCTTCAGCACGAGGGATTCAAGCCCGATCATCAGCGTGACTAGGGTGAGCGTCCACGCGAAGACCTGATCGGTCTGGACGAGGTCGGCGGCCTGCCGCAGGCGGTAGCCGATGCCGCTGCTGGCCCCGAGGGACTCGGCCACCAGGCTGACGCGTGCGCCGAACCCGAAGGCGAGGCGTGCGCCCGAGAAGAACGACGGCAGGATCGTCGGGAGATAGACCTTGAAGAGCACTTTCCACCGCGGCATGCGGAAGGTGCGCGCGAGTTCGAGGTAGTCGGCGTTCACCGTCCGCGTGCCCTGCCAGACGTTGGTCAGGATCAGCGGCATCGCGGTCATGAACACCACGAAGATCGTGGTCCAGTTCGACAGCCCGAACCAGATCAGCGCGAAGATCGCCCAGATGGTCGAGGAAACCGTGTTCACAACCGTCAGGACCGGTTCGAAGAACGCGCCCAGCGCCCGGCTCGCACCGAGCAGCAGTCCGAGCGGAAGCCCGACCAAAGCGGCCAGCGCGAAGCCGGATGCGACGCGGCCGAAGGTGATGCCGAGGTCGGTGGCAAAGCTCTTCGAGGCGACGAGCGCGCACCACGCGCCCCAGACTCGGGCGGGGCTCGGCAGGACGAAGCTCGGCGCGTGCAGTGATGCCGCCTGCCAGGCGGCCAGCCCAAGAGCGATCAGGCCGAAGCGCATCGCGACGAGGCGCAGGCGACGCGATCTGGTCGCGGCGCGGCGCGTCGCGCGGAGGGATGGCGGCGTGCGCAAGGGTGGGGGCGTCCGCTCTAGCATGACGCGGGACTCAAGCCTGCGAGGGCGAGGCGCAGGCCGCGCACCGCCTCGGCGACGTCCGGCGCCAGCGGGTTGCGCGGATAGGGCAGATCGATCGCACGCGCCTCGCCGACGCGCCCGGGACGCGGATGCAAGACGACGACGTGGTCGGCGAGGACGATCGCCTCCTCGACGTCGTGGGTGACGAAGATCAGCGTCATCTTCCGCAGGCTCGCGATG
Organism: Methylobacterium sp. E-041; assembly: GCF_022829665.1. Classification (NCBI taxonomy): domain Bacteria; kingdom Pseudomonadati; phylum Pseudomonadota; class Alphaproteobacteria; order Hyphomicrobiales; family Methylobacteriaceae; genus Methylobacterium; species Methylobacterium sp. E-041. Next base: position 65,394 of record NZ_JAKSYQ010000115.1, read on the forward strand.
CGCAGGACCTCGGCATGCATCTGCGCCCGGATCGACGGGTCGAGCTTGGAGAACGGCTCGTCCATCAGGAGGATCGCCGGCTCGGTTACGAGGCTGCGCGCGAGGGCGACGCGGCTGCGCATGCCGCCGGACAACTCGTGCGGATAGACGTCCTCAAAGCCGGCGAGCCCGACGAGGGCCAACGTCTCGCGGGCGCGCCGGCGCCGCTCCGTCGCGGGAAGGCTCTCAGCCTCGAGCCCGAACGCGACGTTCTGGGCCGCCGTGCGCCAGGGCAGCAGCCGATCCTCCTGGAACATGTAGGTCATCGAGTGCCAGTTCCGGAATTCGGCGGACGGCACATCGTCGAGAAGCACGGTTCCGCTGTCGGGCGGGATCAGTCCGGCGATGATGTTCAGGAGGGTACTCTTGCCGCATCCTGAGGCTCCGAGCAGCGCGACGATCGCCCTCGCCGGCACCTCGATGTCGATGTTCTGCAGAACATGGAGTGGCTCGCCCTCGCGCCGGTCGAACCATTTGTTCACGCCCCTGATTGAAACGACGCTCATGCGGAGCCGTCGCCGCTCTGGAGCGCCGCATCGATCGGCACGAGGGCGGCGGTATCACGAAGGCTCTGGACGACCTTTTGCATCGTCATCTCGCGGAACGTCTCGACGTGACGGCGCGCCACATCTTCTGCTCCGTCGGCATCGCCGGCGACTAGGCATTCGATCATCAGGCTGTGGTCATTCTCGATGTTCGGCCGGACGCCCTGCACGCCGAACCCCAGCGCAACGAGCCGGGTCATCTCGTCGAGGAGGCCCGACAGCGTCCGGCACAGGCGCTGGTTACCGGCCGAGACCGCGATCGCCATGTGGAAGCTGCGGTTGGCTTCGAGGAAGAAGTCGATCTGGTTGCCGACGTCGGTCACGGCACGGTCGCGGCAGGCCCGCTCCAGCCGTTCGAGCTGGGCCCGGTTTACGCGGCCGGCTGCCCCCCGCGCGGCCAGCGGCTCCAGGACAACGCGGAGCGCGAAAACCTCGTCGACATCCCTCACGGTGACGGGGGCCGCCCGGTAGCCCTGCCGCGGCATCGAAGCGACGAAGCCCTCCTGGATCAGCCGTTGCAGCGCAATCCGGCAACTCGCCTTGCCGAGTTCGTAACGCTCCATCACTTCGGCCTCGGTGAAGCGCATGCCCGGCAGGATCCGGCACGAGACGATCGCGCGGCGCAGAACGTCGTAGGCTTGGTTCCCGCGCAGGGTCGCCGGGGGCACCGTCAGGACGTCCGGTTGGCGCGGGAAGGCTCCGTCCTCAGACTTGCGCGGCATCTTCACCACCTCACGGCAGCCTCGTGATCAGCGCACGAGACCCAGCCAACGTAGCCAGGCTTTCAGAGAAGCGCCAACAAAATTGATGAGCATCAGTGGTTTAGCATAAAATATCCCCTTGCCGCCCATATCGTGAGCAGCTTACGACTGCTTCGTGACCTGTTCTTGGAATTTTCCCCTCGACCATCACGCGAACGCCCCGTCGATCCATCGCGGGCCCGTCAAAGGTCCAGGGTCACGCCGACGCGGGCGCGCGAGACACACGGGGTCATCCGATCCTGGCGTTTCCCGATCGGGAGCACCGCATCGCGGTGGATCACCGTGCCGTCGCGGTAGCCGCATTCGCAGGCGCCGCAGACACCGAGTTCGCACGAGGAGGGCAGGGAGAAACCGTGTTCGCGCAGCACATCGAGGAGCGAACGGTCCGCCGGCACGTGGAGTACAGCGCCGGTGGAGGCGATCCGCGCGCCGAATGGTTCCGGCTTGAAGTTTTCGTCTGAGACGGCGGCGAAGTGCTCGACATGGACTTGCTCGGGCGGCCAGCCATTTGCGGCGAGCGCCGCCTGCACGGCGTCAGTGAGGCGGCGAGGACCGCAAGCGTAGACATGGGTGTTCGCGTCGGGGCCGCGCAGGAGCGCCGGATGGAAGCGCCGGCCTTCCTCGGAGAACCAGTCGTGCAGGCGCGGCCCGCAGACAGTTCGCAGGTCTGCCAGAAGCGGCGCATGAATCATGGAGCGCGCGCAAAGATGGAGCTCAAAATCGGCACCGTGAGCCGACAGCGTGCGTGCCATGGCGAGGAGCGGCGTCGCGCCGATGCCGCCCGCCACCAGGACATGCCGCTGTGCGCCCGTCGCCAGGGGAAAGTTGTTGCGCGGCGCCGAGACGTCCGCAACAGCCCCGGGCGCGAGGTTGCCGTGCACCCAGGCCGAGCCGCCGCGCCCCGGCGTCTCGTGCTTGACCGCGATCTCGTAGCGGCCGCGATCGGCCGGGTCGCCGCACAGCGAGTATTGGCGCACGCGCCCGTCGGGGAGACGCAGGTCGACGTGGGCGCCCGCCGTCCAGGCCGGGAGTTCCGGCCGGCGCGGATGAACCAGGGTGAGGTGCAACACGTCCGGCGTAGTCGCGACGGCCGCCGCGACCTGCAGCTTCATGACGAGGCGCGCGTTCACGGCCTAGTCCAGCATTTCGATGGGATCGCCGGGGCGCAGGACGCCGCCGCGCTCGACCCCGCAATTGAGCCCGGAGCGGTTGTAGAGCGGCAGGTAGACCGGCAGGCCGAGCAACTCCTCCAGATACTTGCACGGGAAGTTCAGCCGCCCGCCGCGCAGAATCACCTCACCCACCCGGAAGCGACGGCCGACGAGGTGATTGAGCGGCACCCCGCGCACGGTCAGGTTCCGACGGTGGTCGATGGGCGCGATCTGTAGCGGCCCGGCTTGCAGCGGCGGGTCATTGCGGTTGATCGCGTCCAGCGCTTCCTGCTCGATCAGCGTCACCTCACGGGTGTCGGGCTTGGGCGAGTAGGTGCCGGAGCCGAGATAGTAGCGGTCGCCCTCGATGCCGCGGCCAGCGACGCACCGCGCCTCGGCGAGTTCCTCCATCTCGTAGCTTGCCGCCGAGGCGATGTGGATGGCGAGCAGCGTGCCCCGCCAGCCGACCGCGCCGCCGGGCACGCCGACGGCGATCGAACCGGCTGGATGGGCGAAGGCCTCGACCATGCGCGGGGGTGACAAATCGGTCATTCGGCGTCCTCCTACCGTGTCGCGAGGGCGATCGCCTCGATCTCGACCAGTGCGTCGCGCGGCAGTCGGGCGACCTCGATCGTGGAGCGGGCTGGGGCGTCGCCCGGGAAATGCTCTGCATAGACCGCGTTCATCGCGGCGAAGTCGTTCATGTCCTTCAGGAACACGGTCGTCTTGGCGATCGTGGCGAGGCTCGCGCCGCCGGCTTCGAGGACCGCCGCGAGGTTGGCGAGCGAACACCGGGTCTGAGCTTCGACGCCCTCGGGGAACGCACCCGTCTCGCGGTCGATCGGAAGCTGGCCGGAGGCGAAGACGAGATCGCCAACCCGGGTCGCTTGGGCGTAGGGACCGGCCGCGGGCGCAGCCTTGTCCGTCTTGATGATCGTCCTGTCCATTCGTCCTCCACGAGGCCGGCTCCGGCGCCAGCCGTCATCCATGATCCTGGAAGAAAATCCACCGATTTGGAAGCCCTTGGCGGACCGGAGAACCCTCGGCGCCGCGGTGATCCGCTGCGGTGGATCCGTCTAATCAATCTGACAGCGCGCCGTCTCGGGCGCCGAGAGTGCCGCCAGCAGCGTCACGCAGGCCAGCACGATCAGGTAGATCGAGATCGGCCAGGTCGCGCCCGAGGCCCAGGTCAGCAGGGCCGCCGCGATGAGCGGCGTGAAGCCGCCGCTGAGCGCCGCCCCGACCTGGAAGCCGAGGGAGGCGCCGCTGTAGCGCAACCGGGCGTCGAACAGTTCCGACATCCAGGCGGCCCCCGTCCCGAACATGATGCCTTGGCCGAAGCTCAGGGCGACCGCGATCGTGAGGGTGATGATCATCGGGTCGCGGGTGTCGAGGAGCTGGAACAGCGGAAAAGCGAAGACGATGGAGAACACGCAGGCGGCCACGAACAGTGGTCGCCGTCCGAAGCGGTCCGAGAGCCATCCGAACGCCGGGATCGTGAAGAGCTCGATAATGGCGGCGATCAGGATTCCGTTGAGGACGACGCCGCGGGGCAGGCCGAGCTTTCCCGTCACGTACGAGATTGAGAATACGGTGACGACGCTGACGTAGGCGATCTCCGACACCTTCAGGCCGACGGCCTTCAGGAAGGTTCGAGGATGCTCCGTCAGGATTTCCATGACTGGGATCTTGGCGAACGCGGCCCGCTGCTTCACGCGCTTGAACGAGGGCGTCTCGTGCAGCCGAAGCCGGATGAAGAGGCCCACGAACACCAAGAACGCGCTTGCCAGGAACGGGAGGCGCCAGCCCCAGGCCAGGAACTCCGCCTCGGGCATGAGGCCCGCCAGCGCGAACGCCCCGATCGAAAGGATGACGCCGAGCGGGTACCCGAGCTGGACGATGCTCCCGAAAAAGCCGCGCCGCTCGGTAGGCACGCTCTCCACCACCATCAGGACCGCGCCGCCCCATTCGCCGCCGATGCCGATGCCCTGGACGAGGCGAAGCGTGACGAGGAGGATCGGAGCCCAGATTCCGATCTGCGCATAGGTTGGCAGGCAGCCGATCAGGAACGTGCCGAGCCCCATGATGATGATCGTTAGGGACAGCATGGCCTTGCGGCCGATCTTGTCGCCGAAATGGCCGAAGACGATCCCGCCGAGGGGGCGGGCGAGGAAGCCCACCGCGTAGGATCCGAAAGCGGCGATCGTGCCGACCACTGGGTCGACGCTCGGGAAGAAGAGCTTGTTGAACACCAGCGCGCTCGCTGTGCCGTAGATCAGGAAGTCGTACCACTCGACCGTGGTGCCGATCACGCTCGACCAGACGATCTGTCGTCGGTCCGCGAGGGACACGTCGCTCCGGTCGGGGCCGAGGCTGGCCTCCATCGCTGTCGCCGCACTGGCCATCGCAAAGCCTCCATCGTATTGGAGATATTTCCAGTCTAGTGGAGGCAAGCGACGTGCCAGATGTTGCAGCGCCGATCGGTCGACGGAACCATGCGGCCCCGGACATCGGTGCCCCTCAAATCTCGCCGCTCGACAGCGGCAGCTTCCTACGGGTGCGGTCGAGTGCAAAAGTCGAGGCGATGATCTAGTCAGCGGTCAAAAGGTGTCCGTACGTCCGGTCCGTCGAGGTTATCGGGCTGATGGGGAACAGGAGACGGCATGTCGGTGAGGGAGACGGTCGCCCCGGCGCAGATCGCGGCGGAGACGGGTTCTCAAATGCACGTCTCGGAGGAGATCCGCCGCCGCCGCCGGGAACTCGACCTGTCGCTGGAGGCGCTCGCGGCGCGATCAGGCGTCAGCCGCTCAATGATCTCCAAGATCGAGCGCGCCGAGGCGGTGCCGTCCACCGTGGTGCTCTCGCGTCTGGCCGAAGCGCTGGGCGTCACCTTCTCGCGCCTGATGGCGCCTGCAACCGATCTCGAGGTGCTGCTCATCCCCGCGCGCCGTCAGCCGGTCCTGCGTGACGAGGAATCCGGCTTCCTGCGGCGCTGCCTGTCGCCGGTCTTGCCAGGGCGGGGCATCGATTTGGTGCTCAACACCCTTCCGCCCGGTGCCGGCACAGGCGAGTTCACCGCTCACCGCCGCGGCGTCTCGGAATACATCTACGTCCTCCGGGGCCGCCTCCGCGCGGTGATCGGCACCCGCACCGTCATTGCCGAGGCCGGCGACAGCCTGTACTTTGAGGCCGATGCCGGACACGCGTTCAGCAATGTTGGAACCGAAGCCTGCGAGTATATTCTGGTGATCGATCCTTCCCGTGTCCGATAGGGTTGACCGGAACGGTTAGACTTTCGGCGCTCGTCTGAATCGGCTCTACGCCCCTAATGTTTCGACGCCGGCGCCGTGACTGCCCGAATTCATGAATTCGAACCGAGCGCCGCCGAGGCGCCCAACTTGTACAGGCCAACCACACATTACAGAGGCCTGAAACGCTCTATCGCCGCCGCATCGTCCATCCGATCGAGCGCGATGAGCGCGGCCACGTACGCATCGAGCCGGCCTCGCCATGCACGTGACCGGCGTCGTGCCGCCGCCGGCCGGGTCTTTGCCGGTGGGGGCGGGGTGGAGCGCATCAAGGACGCGGCAGAAAAAGGAGGCACCGGGCTCATGCTCCGCGCGCCTGCTCGATGCCCGCGGTGGTCATGCGCATGCGCGTCCGGGGCGGTGCTGCCTCTGATAAGGGGCTGTCATGGTACTCCCCTCATCCTGTATCGCCGGTGCCTCCCGACCGACCAGCTGCAGCGCGGCGAGGTAGTCCGCGGCGCGCGAGCCCTAGGCGGCGGCCGTGGCCAGCGCCCGATGGTCGGCGCGCAGCAGCGGCGCCCAGAAGGCACAATAGGCTGCGTGGTCCGGGTGGGGCGTGCGCGCAAGCCCGAGGTCGGCCAGGACGAAGGCGGCGCCGAGCTCGGCCACCAGCTCCTCGGCAGCGTAGGCGCGGCCGCCGAACCGACCGGTGAGGTCGCGGTCGAGGCGGTGCGGGGCGCCGGTCCAGTGCACGAGTTATGGGCCAGAGTGCCGGCGTAGCCGGTGGGCGTCAAGAAGGCGGCGTGGGGCGGCAGGTGGATCGTGTCAGTGACCGGCACGTAGCAGGCCCGGGTACCGCCCTCGTGGATCACCGCGCCGGTGGTGGCAACAAAGGCGTCGACCCGACCCAACGTGGTCGGGCACGGCCCTGAGCCAGCGCCTTCCGCGGCTTGAGGGAACGAGCTACGCTCCGACCGGCTAAGGGAACGGCATGTTCGATTGGAATGACTTAACCTTCTTCCTGGAACTCGCCCGACACGGCCGGCTCATGCCAGCTGCGCGCCGCCTCAAGGTCGACCATACGACGGTGAGCCGCCGCATCGCCGAGTTGGAGCGCAACCTGGATTCTCGCCTGTTCAACCGTAATTCGGACGGCTTCGCGTTGACCGAGGCCGGCCACAAGCTGTTCGTGATCGCCGAGGCCATCGAGCAGAAGATGGTCTCGGTCCCGGAAGCGCTCGGGCTACAGGACATCGCCCAGCCGATCGGACGTGTCCGTGTCGCGAGCATGGAGGGCATCGCCGCGTTCTATCTCGCGGCCAAGTTCATCGAGCTCGCAGCAGCGGTACCGGACGTCGTCGTCGAGCTCGTAACCGAGCGGCACCTCATCAACCTGACCAAGCGGGAGGCCGACATCTCGGTGTCGTTCGTGCCGCCACAAGGTCAGCGACTCCGTATCAAGAAAGTTGGCGAATTCCGCCTGGCCCTGTTCTCATCGGAGCGTTACCTGCTCGGCCGCGGCCGCCCGGCGACGCGCGCAGAGCTCCAGGACCACGACTTCGTCGACTACGTCGACGATCTGGTCGCCATCAGCCCGGTCCACTGGCTGTTGGAAGTCCTGACACCCTCGAACGTCGTCTTCCGCTCCACCAGCATGGCCGCCCAGCAGACGGCCGTCGCGGCAGGCGCGGGCATCTGCCTGCTGCCGCTGTTCTCGGCCAAGACCAACCCGGCGCTGGTGCCCGTGCTTCCGGACGAGGTGGTGGTGCGCCGCGACCTCTACCTCGGTGTGCACGAAGACATCGAATGCGTCGGCCGGGTTCGTGCGGTCACCCGCTTCCTCACCGACCTGTTCACCGATGAGGCAGCCTATCTGAACGAATTTTGAGCATAGGGCGGCATCACCGCACCGCGCGTTGCGTATTTCCGGCCTTCGCCGGACGGCGGGTCTCTGTTGAAACGGCGGTATCCCTGGAATTGGAGCCGCACGAATGCCCGCCGAATACCCGCAGTTGAAGGCCGCCGCCTGTCACGTCGCGCCGGTCTACCTCGACAGCGCCGGCTCGGCCGAGAAGGCCGTGGCGCTGATCGGCGAAGCGGCTCGCGCGGGTGCGGACCTCATCGTCTTCCCCGAGGGGTACATGCCGGGCTTTCCCCTCTGGGTCGCCCTGCGCGCGCCGATCCACAACCATGACCTTTTCAAGCGACTGGCCGCCCAATCCGTCCGTCTCGACGGGGTGGAGATCGGCGCGGTGCGTGCCGCCGCCCGGCGACACGGCGTCGTCGTCTCCCTCGGGTTCAGCGAGAGCACCGAGGCCAGCGTCGGCTGCCTCTGGAATTCGAACGTGTTGATCGGGCGCGACGGCGCCATCCTCAACCATCACCGCAAGCTGGTCCCGACATTCTACGAGAAGCTCGTCTGGGCGAACGGCGACGCCCGCGGCTTGCGCGTGACTCAGACCGAGATCGGGCGGGTGGGCATGCTGATCTGTGGCGAGAACACGAACCCCTTGGCCCGCTACGCCCTGATGGCCCAGGGCGAGCAGGTCCACATCTCGACCTACCCGCCGGCGTGGCCGACCCGCCGGCCGGGCGAGAGCGCGGCCTACGATCTGAAGCGGGCCATCGAGATCCGCGCCGGGGCCCACGCCTTCGAAGCCAAAGTCTTCAATATCGTCTGCTCCGCCGTCCTCGACGAGGCTGCGAGATCGGTCCTGTGTGACGGCGACGCCACCCTGGCCGACATCGTCGAGCGGACGCCTGCGGGGGTCTCCATGGTCCTGGACCCGACGGGATCGCATGTCGTCGAGCCGCATCAGGGGGCCGAGACCATCGTCTATGCCGACATCGACGTCGCGGCCTGCGTGGAGCCCAAGCAGTTCCACGACGTGGTCGGCTACTACAACCGTTTCGACATCTTCCAGGTCAAGGTCGATCGGACGCCGCGCGAGCCAATCAGCTTCGAGGCCGCAGCTGCACCTCCGGCGGCGCAAGGTGCCGACCGCGGAGGCGGCGACCCGGGCACCTTCGGTCCGGTGCTCGCATGGTCGGGGCATGAAGGCGGCGACCAAGCCGCGGCGCCTCCGCTGCGGCGCCACGGCAATTGAGGCGTCCCGACGCGGCCGGCTCCCACGGCAAGGCCGCGTGATTTCCGAAGACCTGAGTTCAGAAGCTCTTCCTCTCTAACCCAACGCCAGCGGACGGAAATTCAGCATGCTTTCGCGCGATAGCGATCCCATCTCCCAGCACGATCACAGAATTCTCGATCTCTCGAGAAGGAGAGCGCGGGTCGCCACGGCGCTGAGCGTCGTGATGATCGTGATGTACTTCGCGTTCATGGGGATGTTCGCCTTCGCGAAGCCGACGCTCGGCACGATCCTCGTCCCAGGTCTCTCCCTCTGCATCCTGCTCGGGGCCGGCGTCATCGTCGGCTCCTTCGCGCTCTGCCTCGCCTACGTCGTCTGGGCGAACCGCTTCTATGACCCGGCCGTGCGCCGCATCACGAACTGAGGGGCGGGTCCGATGCAAGCCGTGAACAATCCACTCGCCGTCACCTTCTTCTTCGTCTTCATGGCGCTGACGCTCGGCATCACCTACTGGGCCGCAAGGCGGACGCGGACGACCGAGCAGTTCTTCGCCGCCGACGGGCAGATCACGGCCTGGCAGAACGGCTGGGCGCTGGCCGGCGACTTCCTGAGTGCCGCGGCTCTGCTGGGCATCGCCGGCATCATCACCTCGAACGGCTTCGACGGGCTGATCTACTCCATCGGCTTTCTGGTCGGCTGGCCGATCATCTCGTTCCTGATCATCGAGCCCCTGCGCAACCTCGGCAAGTTCACCTTCGCCGACGTGGTCGCCTACCGCCTGCGTCAGCGGCCGGTGCGGACGGCCGCGGCCATCGGAACGCTGACCGTCATCCTGCTCTACCTGATCGCCCAGATGGTCGCGACGGGCTCGCTGATCAAACTCCTGTTCGGGCTTCCCTACAACGCCTCGGTCGTCGTGGTCGGGACGGCGATGCTCGTCTACGTGCTGTTCGGCGGCATGCTGGCGACGACCTGGGTGCAGGTCATCAAGGCCGTGCTGCTGGCCATCGGCGGCCTGATCCTGGCGCTTCTGGTGCTGGCGCACTTTGACATGAACCCGCTGCACCTCTTCGCGGCCGCAGCCGAGAAGTACGGCGACCGCGTGCTCCAGCCGGGCACCAAGGTCGCCGGCAGCGGCTGGGACGCGATCTCGCTGGGCGTCGGACTGATGTTCGGAACCGCCGCACTGCCCCACGTCCTGATGCGAGCGTTCACAGTGCCGGACGTGAAAGAGGCCCGGATGTCGATCCTCTATGCCACCGGCATCATCGGTTCGTTCCACCTCCTCGTTTTCGTGATCGGCTTCGGGGCGATGGTCCTTGTCGGTCCCGAAGTCGTGTCCAAGGCGGGGGGCGGCGGCAACATGGCCGCGCCTCTCCTGGCCCTGACGGTCGGCGGCCCCGGCTTCTTCGGTTTCATCTGTGCCGTGGCCTTCGCGACGATGCTCGCCGTCGTCGCCGGACTGACCCTGTCCGGGGTGGCGACGGTCTGCCACGACCTCTGGGTCAACGTGGTTCGCCAGGGGCATTCCTCCGAGCGCGAGCAACTCAAGGTCGCTCGGATCGCGACGGTGGCCATCGCCGCGCTGGCGGTGTTCCTGGGCATCGTCTTCGAGGGCCAGAACGTCGCGTTTATGGCCGGGCTCGCCTTCGCCGTCGCGGCCTCAGCGAACTTCCCCGCGCTGCTTCTGTCCATCACTTGGAAGCGGTTCACGACCCCCGCAGCTGTCGCCAGCATCCTGGTCGGGACATTCTCTTCCCTCCTGATGATCTGGCTGTCGCCCACGGTTCAAGTGGACGTGCTCGGAAAGACCTTGTTTGACGTCTCGCGCGCGTGGTGGTTCGTCCCGATGAAGAACCCGGCCATCATCAGCATGCCGGTATCCTTCATCGTGGCGGTCGTCGTCTCTCTTCTCACCCAGGAGAACGACGCCGAGGGCACCTTCCGCGAGATGCGCCACCGGATCATGTTCGGGAAGTCCAGGGACCCTTATCCGGAACGCTGATTACGGGCTGCCCGATACGAGGGGATGGGGCGTCGGATGGCGCCCTTTCCCTGCTTTGAAGGACGGCGCAGCGGGAGTGTTGCGAGAGGTTCCAGAAGCTGCTGAAGACACGGCGGAACATACGTCCGTTTCAGGGAGGCGCGCGATCGCGCATGGACGGCAAGGTCGGGTCGGGACCCGCCCGTCCGCTCGACGACCGAGTTGGGTCGACATCGGCCGGACCGCTCTACGGCCAGGATGGGTGAATTGTCACCGGTCTGCTTTCGGGAAGAGGCCAGTAGATCAGACGTCGTCGACCATAGATTTGGCAATTCGAGCGTCCCAGCCAGCCATCGCGATATCGGCGACCGCGTCCAACTCTTCCCAGCTCGCGCCATCACGGGCCAGGATCGACATGCCGTTCTGAACGGTCTGCACGAAGCGGGAAAGCGCGCGTACGTTGGTGGAGACCGGGAGCTCGCCCTCACCCATAGCCCTCTCCAGGCACGCCTGCAGGCTCTCCAGCGTACCGGCGCGTGCCGAGCGCACGAGATCGCCGAGTTCGGCGTGGCCCTCATTCCCGACCGAGGACAGTGTCACCATGCAGCCGCGCGGAATGTCGGTGACCGAGCCCGTCAAGGCCGCTGCAGAGTCCTTCAGAAAAGCCTCGACGGCCTCACGGGCCGTCCTCGCCGTCCGGAACCGCCCCCATACGAGCGCCTCGTAGGTGTGGACGTAGTGGCTTAGTGCCTCGGCATAGAGCGCTTCCTTCGAACCAAAGGCGGCGTAGAGGCTCGGCGATCCGATCCCCATCGCCTCCGTAAGTTCGGTGATGGATGTTGCTTCGTAGCCTTTGCACCAGAACAGACGTGTCGCCTGGGCAAGCGCCGCCTCACGGTCGAACGCACGAGGGCGCCCACGACCTCGAACCTGGTGCGCTCCGGGGGGCTCTGGTCTCTGATCCGGTTTCTGCATCGTTCGATATATAAATCCCTTGACCCCAATCGCCAACTCTCCTAGCCATTTCTGTGTCGAACGATACAGAAAGGTCCGGCAATGCAGGAACTGGTTGGGAAGCGTGCCCTCGTCACGGGTGCCTCGCGCGGAATAGGTGCTGCCATCGCGGTCGCGCTCGCCGAGAAGGGCGCTGACGTGGCGATCACCTACGAGCGTTCGGCAGACCGTGCCGCGGAAGTGGTAAAATCGATCGAAAGCAAGGGCCGCAGGGCGGCTGCCATCCATGCGGATTTTGCAGACCCTTCGGCGGTCAAACGGGCGGTGGCGGAAGCCGTCCAGGCGCTCGGGGGCTTGGACATTCTCGTCAACAATGCTGGGATCGCGCTCTACTCGACGTTTGCGGAGGTCAGCGTCGAGACGATCGATGCCCTGTTCGACGTCAACGTGCGGGGCCCCCTACTCGCGGCGCAGGCCGCCATTCCTCATCTCCCCGCAGGTGGGCGCATCGTGACGATCGGCTCCGCGGGTGCCGAACGCATCGTCGGCGACGCGGGTGCGATCTACTTCATGACGAAATCCGCCCTGCACTCCTTCACGCGCGGCCTGGCGCGCGAACTTGGATCGCGCGACATCACGGTCAATCTGGTCCAACCCGGGTCCACCGATACCGACATGAACCCGGCAAACGGCGAGTTCTCCGACTTTCAGCGTAGCCTCAGTCCGCTCGGCCGGTATGGAACGCCAGAGGACGTCGCCGCCGCCGTCACCTTCCTGGCGAGTCCTTCAGCCCGGCATGTCACCGGGGCCATCCTGAATGTGGACGGTGGACAGACGACGTAAGCGCGGGATTTCGGTGTAGCGCTGAGGTGGAGTGTCGTCGGTGTCGATTGCCCCACCTCATCGACCAACGACCTGGCAACAACGACCGCTTTCGGAATGTCCGGACAATTCTCTGCACGGCTCGTATGGGTCGGGACCCGCCGGTCTGCTCTACGATTGGCTTGAGGTCGAGATGGTTCGCTTCGGAGATGCAAACCGGCCGAAGCGGACAGGTTGAAACTGCGATTGAGGGCCTAGATCTGTCGCATCCCACCGTCGACGCACAGTTCGGCTCCTGCGACAAAGCTCGCCTCGTCGCTCAGAAGGAACAGCGTGGCCGCCGCCACCTCCTCAGGACGCGCCATGCGTCCCAGCGGGATCGGTACGATCAGTGCAGCTCGCTGTTCCTCAGGTACGCTCGCCATCATGGCGGTGTCAGTCGGGCCGGGGGCCACCACGTTCACGCGGATGCCCTGCGGGGCCAGTTCCGCTGTCCATGTGCGCGCGTAGGAGCGCAGCGCCGCCTTCGTCGCGCAGTAGGTCCCGTAGGGCGTGATGCCTGTGGCGTCGGCGATCGACCCCATTAGCACGACTGACCCACCCCGCTCCATCGCACTCAGCGCCGCTTGTAACCCGAGGACGGCCCCACGGACGTTGACCGCAAAATGCCGGTCGAAATGCTCGGGCGTCGCGTCGCGCAGGGTCGCAGGTTCCGAAATGCCCGCGTTGAGGACCAGCGCGTCGATCCGGCCATGCGTTTCTCGTACCGTCGCCACGACGCGCTGCAAATCCTCCTGTAGGGCTGCGTCCGCAACAAGACCACGCGCACCCCGCCCGATCCTCGCGGCTGCTGCCTCGACCTCATCGGCGCGCCGCCCGGTGAAGACGACCGACGCGCCCTCGACCGCCAGCCGCTCGGCGACCGCGAGGCCGATGCCCTTCGCCCCGCCGACCACGAGCGCAACCTTGTCCACCATGCGAGCCATCGCGGCATCCCTTCATCTGCAACGGCACATGAGATACACGGCATATATCTGCTATCAAGAACGCACTTAGGTTAGCCTAGATATGGACGATGATACTGATCTCGATGTCCTGTCCGCGTGCGCTCTCGCTGATATGGCACGGGTCCGCCCAGTCCTGGACAAGATCGCCGATAAGTGGACAATCCTGATCCTCACGGTGCTCTGTCCGCGGCCGGCACGATTCAACGTGATCAAGCGGCGGCTCGATAACATCACCCACAAGGCGCTGGCGGACGCACTTAAGCGGCTGGAGCGCAACGGCATGGTGACCCGGACGGTGCTACCGACCGCGCCCATCGGCGTCGAGTATGCGATCACCCCGCTTGGCCATTCACTGCGTCAACCCTTCGAGGCGCTCTGCGCGTGGGCACTCGACAACGGTGCGGCGATCGAGGCGGCCAACCACGAGCATGACAGCCTCAAAACGAAGACGTGAGAACGCGTCCCCTTTCGGTTCGCCGGATGTTGAGCCGCTACGTCTTATCAGGGTCGGTAGCCGAATGGCCGCTTGGGGTGGAGAGCAGTCTAGCTGCTTTTGAGCAGTGATGCCACGAAAACGGACCTCAGCTCGCGCCGAGAAAATCGACGGCTTTGGCCCATCTTGGGCGTTCGGTGATCAAGAACACGGTCAGGTCCCTTTAGGATCGACGTCGGGACTTTTTCCATGCTTGCCAAAGGGAATGAGATTTAAGTGTCCAGCTCCTCGACTTCAGCGTCGAGAGGTTTCGAAACCGGCAAGGCAGGTGTGCGACTCATCCGACCGTAGGTCCCTGCTTTCCCGAAGCATCCGGCAAGCGGAACTCTCTGGGACTTGCAAAGGGGGCGAAAGCTCCTCACAAGTCGGTTGCCCCAGCGGTCCATCGTTTGTCGAGATACGCCTTCAGGCGCTCGGCCGTCGGTCCTGACGAGGCCGGGTTCTGGCCGGTGATCAGCAGCCCGTCCCCGACTACGTACGGCTCCCAGTCGCCGGCCTTGGAGAACACACCGCCCGCCCGCTTGAGCTCGTCCTCGACGAGGAAGGGGACGATGGCGGTCAGGCCCACGGCCTCCTCCTCGGTGTTCGTGAAGCCGGTGACGGCCTTGCCCGCGACGAGCGGATTGCCGTCGGGCGCCTTGGCGTGGCGCAGCACGCCGGGGGCGTGGCAGACGAGGGCGACCGGCTTGCCGGCCCGGAGCGTCGTCTCGATCAGCCGGATCGAGGCGGGGTCCTCGGCCAGATCCCATAAGGGGCCATGCCCGCCGGGATAGAACACCGCGTCGAAGCCCTCGTGGGTGACGCCGTCGAGGCGCCCTGTGTTCGACAAGGCGGCGCTGGCTTCGCCGTCCGCCTCGAAGCGTCGGGTCAGGTCGGTCTGGGCGTCCGGCTCGCTGCTCTTGGGATCGAGCGGCGGGCGGCCGCCCGCGGGCGAGACCAGCACCACCTCCGCACCGGCATCCCTGAACACGTAGTAGGGCGCGGCCAACTCCTCCAGCCAGAAGCCGGTCTTGCGCCCGGTGTCGCCGAGCCGGTCGTGCGAGGTCAGCACCATCAGGATCTTCATCGTCGGTCTCCGGGGTCGGTCTGAGGTCTCTCGTTCTGGATGCCGTCACCGACTTTGACGCTGATCAAGCGCAGAATCGGCATCGACGACGGGTCGTCAGGGACGCTGCGGGACCGCGCCCCCGCCTTCGTAGGCCTCGAGCTCTTCCCGTAGATAGGATGCCGTGCGACTCGCCCGCGCCTGGGCGACCACTTCGGGACGGCCGGCCGCGACGACAATGCCACCCAGGTTTCCGGCACCGGGCCCCACGTCGATGACGTGATCGGCCCCCGCGACGACGCGCATGTCGTGCTCGACCATGACGACCGTGTTGCCCGCATCGACCAGGCCGTTGAGCTGGAGCATCAGGCGATCCACGTCGGTCGGGTGCAGCCCGGTCGTCGGCTCGTCGAGGACGTAGAGCGTGCCGCCGCGCTGGCCCCGCTGCAGCTCGGTGGCGAGCTTGATGCGCTGGGCCTCGCCGCCGGAAAGTTCGGTCGCCGGCTGGCCGAGGCGCAGGTAGCCGAGGCCGAGATCGCGCAGCACGGTGAGCGGGCGTAGCACGGATGGCTCGTCCGCGAAGGCAGCGCAGGCGCGTTCGACGGTGAGCCCGAGCACGTCCGCGATCGTCAGCCCGTTCCACGTCACCTCCAGGGTCGCGGGCGCATAGCGGGAACCGTGGCAGGTCGGGCAGGGGGCGTAGACGCTCGGCATGAACAGGAGTTCGACGCTGACGAACCCCTCGCCCTCGCAGGCCGAGCAGCGGCCCTTAGCGACGTTGAAGGAGAAGCGGCCGGCGTCGTAGCGGCGGCGCCGCGCCTCGGGGGTGGCGGCGAACAGCTTGCGGACGGCGTCGAACAGGCCGGTATAGGTCGCGAGGTTCGAGCGGGGCGTGCGCCCGATCGGCTTCTGGTCGACCTGGACCAAACGCCGGACCCCTTCCAGGCCGCCGACGATGCGCCCTTCCGTCGGGCCCGGCGCGTCGTCGAGGGGATCCTCCGGCTCGTCGTCGGTCTCGACGGGCCGTCCGAGGCGGTCGCCGACGAGTTCCAGCAGGGCTTGGCTCACGAGGCTCGACTTGCCGGAGCCGGAGATGCCGGTCACGGCGGTGAGGCATCCGAGCGGGAACGCGGCCGAGACCCCGCGCAGGTTGTTGCGGACGATCCCCTCCAGGCGCAGCCAGCCCGAGGGCTCGCGCCGCGGACGCCGCGGCGGCTTGACCAACCCGAACAGGTGCAGGCGCGTGCGCGACGCCTCCACATCGCGAAGACCTTCCGGCGGCCCGCTGTAGAGCACGGTGCCGCCGTGCTCGCCCGCCGCCGGGCCGACATCGACCAGCCAGTCGGCGCGGCGCATCGTGCCGATGTCGTGCTCGACGACGAACAGCGAATTGCCCGCGGCGAGCAGGCCCGCCAGCGCTTCGTGCATGGCGTCGCCGTCGGCGGGGTGCAGCCCGGCCGTGGGCTCGTCGAGCACGTAGGCCACGCCGAAGAGCTGCGAACGGAGCTGGGTGGCGAGGCGCAGGCGCTGCAGCTCGCCCGAGGACAGGGTCGTGGTGACCCGATCCAGCGACAGGTAGCTGAGACCCAGCTCCGCCAGCGTCCCGATCCGATCGACCAGGTCGGCGGCGAGGCGCTGGGCGGCGAGGCGCTTCTCGATGGAGAGGTTCGGCGTCGCGCGCACGTCCGGCGCCCCCGCATGGGCCGACGCGCCCGCAGCGGCGCGCCGGGCGCGATCCCGTCGGGCGGCTTCGCGGTCGAGGGTCTCCTGGGCGGCATCCTTGGCGGGGCGGTCGTCGGGCAGCCTGTCCTCGGCCGCCGGCCGCATCGCCTCGGCGAGCTCGGAGAGCGTCATGCGCGACAGCTCGCCGATGTCCAGCCCGGCGAAGGTGACCGAGAGCGCCTCCGGCTTCAGGCGCTTGCCGTGGCAGGCGGGGCAATCCTCGCTGACGAGGTAGCGCGCGGCGCGGCGGCGCATGAGGGCGCTCTGCGAGTTGGTGAAGGTGCCGAGCACGTGGCGGCGGGCGCTCGTGAACGTGCCCATGTAGCTCGGCTCCAGGCGACGCCGACGGGCCGCCTGCGTCTGCTCCGGCGAGAGGCCGGCATAGACCGGCTCCTGCGGCTGGTCGTCGGTGAACAGGATCCAGTCGCGAACGGCCCGCGGCAGATCCTTCCAGGGCGTGTCGACGTCGATGCCTCGGCTGACCAGGATGTCGCGCAGGTTCTGCCCGCCCCAGGCCTGCGGCCAGGCAGCGACGGCCCGCTCGCGGATCGTCAGCGAAGGGTCGGGCACCATCGAGGCTTCCGTCGCCCGGTAGATCCGTCCGAGCCCGCCGCAGGACGGGCAGGCCCCCTGGGGCGTGTTGGGCGAGAAGTCCTCCGCGTAGAGCATCGGCTGGCCCGGCGGATAGGTGCCGGCGCGCGAGTACATCATCCGCACGAGGCTCGACAGGGTAGTGACGCTGCCGACCGAGGAGCGGGCGCTGGGCGTGCCGCGCTGCTGCTGCAGGGCGACGGCGGGGGGCAGCCCCTCGATGGCGTCGACGTCGGGCACCCCGACCTGGTCGATCATCCGCCGCGCATAGGGTGCGACCGACTCGAAGTAGCGCCGCTGGGCCTCGGCATAGAGGGTGCCGAAGGCGAGTGAGGACTTTCCGGAGCCGGAGATGCCGGTGAACACCACGAGGGCGTCGCGCGGCAGCTCCACGTCGACGTCGCGCAGGTTGTGCTCGCGTGCGCCCTTCACCGTGACGTAGCCCGGCCGTCCCGCGCCGGATCGAGCAATCCTGGCCGGTTCTCTCGGCTTCGGCTGGTCCATGGTACATCCTCTCGACGCGTCAGTTCTTGGCGGGCACCGGGCGTTGCCGCGCCGACGAGGGGTTCAGGAGCGCGGGAACCACGCGCTCGTGCACAGACGCCGACGAATGGGCCACCGGCCTGTCCTCTAATTCGCTTGTGGCCTCGAAAACTTCGCTGCCTTGTGCACGTTTTGTCGGCGTCAGAGCACTAGGTCGTGAACTCATAACGTCTGGCACGGTTTGGCCGTGGCATCGTTGGTTCTCCGAATGGAGGACCGAGGATGGCGCGGTTTGACCTGACGGATGAAGAGTGGGCGGTGATCGAGCCGGTCCTGCCGACGGACGTGCGCGGCAAGGATCGGGTGGACGACCGACGGGTGCTGAACGGGATCTTCTGGCGGCCGCGCACGGGCGCACCGTGGGCCCACATCCCGGCGCGTTACGGGCCCTCAACGACCTGCGGCAACCGCTTCCGGCGCTGGCGCAAGCGCGGCATTTGGGATCGGCTTCTGGCTGCCGTGTCGAAGGCTTACGAGGGCGATCTGCAGATGATCGACGCCACCAGCGTGC
>NZ_JAKSYQ010000120.1:0-391 GCF_022829665.1 Methylobacterium sp. E-041
GATCGGGGTCGGCTTGGCGCCACCATGCGAATGGTTGGCACCGACGACGCGCAGTAAGCGCATCACGCACCGTCGATCCGCGGCCTAAGTCCCATCGCTCCGCTTGCCGCGCGCGACCTCGCGCATGGCCTCGTCCGGCAGCGTCCGCTGAAGCTGCAATGCCTCCTCCACCGGCGCCTCCAGCCACGTGCGCCACTCCTCCGGCGTGGTCAGCAGCGCCGTCATCGCCTTCGGATGCACCGGCCCGACCACGCCGTTCGCCTCCGTCGTGAGGAAGGCGTAGAGCCGGTGTTCCTCCTCGACGGGCTCGTCGCGCTTCGGGCCGCGCACGCCCGTCCACGGTCGCCAGATCCCGGCGAAGGCGAACAGCGGCCGGTCCTCGTCGAGCGCG
>NZ_JAKSYQ010000179.1:0-149579 GCF_022829665.1 Methylobacterium sp. E-041
TCTCGACACTGCCGGGGGCCGGCAACGCCACGGTAAAGTGGAACTGCGTGTTCCGCGCGAACGCGATCCCAGCCGGTGACCACACCTACACCTGCTACGTGGTTGTCGGTACGCTACAGGACGTGAAGGACGGTATGCGCGTTCTGCGCATTGCGCTCGGTGGTGTCCCGGCGCCAGTCGTAAAATCGAACGCCGCCCCGGTGCTGCGCACTGAAGTCGCCACGGGCGTCGCGCTCTTTGTTGGAATAGAGGCCGGTTGCAACGCTGGTGTGGTCACAGTCGATCCCGGGTACAAGGGATGCGCTACGGCGCCCGTGGGCTCGACCAGGGCGCGGCCTACTTCATCCGGAGATGTGGCCGTCTTTGTCGGCACGGCAGTTGGGCTCGATGCGGGACTTGTCACAAGCAACCCAAACTATCTCAATGCCGGCACGCGGCCTATCGGCTTTCTTACCAACGTGGGCTCAGACGGAACCCCGCTCTATGTCGGCACGCAAGGAGGCTGCAACGCGGGCGTTGTTTCCACCAACCCGGCCCATCTCAATTGCCGCAGTGCTCCACTCGGCTTCGCAGCACGCTAGGGTGTGTGAAGGGCGCCGAGCGCAAGAGCTTCATGAGCACCTGTCTCAAGGACTGAAACGCGCAACCATGGGAAGGTCTACCCGATGCAGCAGGACACGCTCGACGCCGACCAGCTGCCCGGAACATCGCAGAGAACGTCTATGCAGCGTTCACGCGGATCTCGACGATTCCCACTGAGCCGCTGGCCGAACAGACGGTTCTGACGCGGCTCGTCGAGGCGATCCGACCCGAGGTCTGGCAAGGATCAATGCCGGCGATCGTTGACGCGGCGAACGGCGCGCTCGATGCGTGAGAGCAGCGGGATGCGGATGCGCGCGGACCGCGGGTCGAGGCGGTCGATCCTCGCGATGGTGCTGTGAGAATGCGTTTTCCGTAGGGGCCGCGCCTTCACTTCGTTGAAACTGTAAAGGTTGCACATCGTAATATCGTGCGTCAGCGCAGCTTGAGAGCATAATTCGCCGCGTTAAGCCCCGCGGCGAGAGGATCTGCCTCTTTGTGTTGCCCTGAAGATGCGAAGGGCCACTCTCAAAAGATCGAGGCAGCTGGCTCTGTCTTCTGCGTCGTCAAAATCTCATGATTTTACTATGGGGTCGCCAGACTATCCCGGGAAAATCTGGGACAATCTGGCAATTGCACACAGTCTTTTGATCGAGTAGCGTGGAAAAAACTAAGCTTGAGATCAAACAGAACATGGGCTATAGGGAGATCATCCAGGGCGTCGACCTTGTGCCGCAGATTGTGCATAGTGATGCTAGAGGAAATCTCGTTGCCTTCGAAGAATTCGGCAACGTTCCGTTTTGTCCCAAACGCGTTTTTGTCATCAAAGCGGCTCATCCGGGGCAAGACCGGGGTGGCCATGCTAATTCCTGTGATGAACTGATCAGTGTCATCAGCGGCGCTGTGACGATCGAGATCGACAACGGCGACTGTCGTCGCTCCGTGCGCCTCGACAGTTTCGACGAGGCCTTATGGGTCCGAGCGGGAATCCTCATCGTCTTGAAGGATTTTGCGCCGGGCACCGCTCTCGTTGTCTGCGCGTCCGAGCGCTACGAGGACACGCGCCATTTTGACCGTCCCCGCACGAGCGTGAAGCGGCCCGTGTGCCCAGCATGATCCCGCAGGCGGCGCCGCCGCTACGGATCGCCCGGTTCCGAGGCGAAATCGACGCGAGCATAGCCCGTGTCCTCTCCGGTCCGTCTTACATTCTGGGGGAGGCAGTCGCTGCTTTCGAGGCCGCCTTCGCCGTGACGGCGGGCGTCAAGCACTGCGTCGGCGTCGCCTCCGGCACGGATGCGCTGGCACTGGCTCTGCGGGCGCTGGGGGTTGGGCTGGGCGACGAGGTGCTGCTGCCCTCCCTGACCTTCGCTGGCACCGCCCAGGCTATCCTGCATTGCGGCGCCGTCCCGGTCTTCGTGGAAGTCGATGCAGCCACTCGTTGCATTGACCCGGTGGCGGCGGAGCAGGTCATTGGTCCCCGTACTGCCGCTCTCGTACCGGTCCATCTGTTCGGCCACCCGGCCAACATGCACGCCTTGATGGCGCTCGCGGATAAACACCGGCTCGCGGTGGTGGAAGATTGTGCCCAGAGCCACGGTGGCACCCTCGACGGGAGAGAGCTCGGCAGTTTTGGTCACGCGGCGGCTTATTCCTTCTACCCAACCAAGAACCTCGGCGGGGTCGGTGACGGTGGTGCCGTAGTCACGGCGGACTCGGACCTAGCCGACCGCCTGAGACGCCTACGCTACTATGGCTTCGCAGCGGGTGGGCGTGTGAGCGGCGGGATCGGCTTCAACTCCCGTCTTGATGAGATCCAGGCGGCGATCCTCCTCGCTCTGCTGCCACATCTAGCGGAAGCCAATGCTGAGCGAAGGGCAAGCGCAGCTCGCTACCGGGCGCTGCTTGCGGGGATGGGGATTGGCATGCCGCCCGAGCAGGCCGGAAGCGTTTATCATCAGTTCGCGGTGACTGTTCCCGACCGGGACAGGTTGAAACGCCGCCTAGATGCGGCGGGGATCGGCACGGCAGTTCATTACGCGCCGGGCCTGCACCGCCACCCGGCCTTCGTCGATGGCGCCCGCACTCCCCTACCGATTACAGATGCGCTGGCAGACAGTCTCCTCAGCATGCCGATCCAGCCCGAGGTTGCATCGAACCACGAGGAGCGCGTGGCTTTGGCGATCCGAGGACTCCTTCATTGCGCGGAGTGATCCTGTACGGAATCGGTTCGCCGATCGTGGTCGATGTCGAGGAGAGCCTGTACCGGGCAAACCTGTCCCTTGTCGCTGGCATCGCCAATCATCCGGGGCCGGCCCATCTGCCAGAGGGCGCTCGGATTCTTGTGCCTTCCGACCTCTCCGTCGAGGAACGAGACCTGCCTTTCCTCGTGCCCCTGTTCACGCCGGGCCACCGGCAGGCAGCCGCTCGAGAGGCCGCTCGGCACGGCCTTAGCCGACCGCTAACCCTGATCGACCCGAGCGTCGCCGCCCCGCGTCATCTGGAGATGGGGCCGGGCTCCTACGTCAACGCCGGATGCAGCCTCGGCTCCGGCAGCGTGTTCGGCGCTTTCGTCTTCATCAATCGCGGGGCGAGCCTCGGCCACCATGTCCGAGGCGGCGAATACGTTTCGGTTGGGCCCGGCGCCGTACTCGCCGGCCATGTCAGCCTTGGCACGGGCGCCTTCGTCGGCGCAGGGGCGACGATCTTACCGGAAGTGTCCATCGGAGCGAACTCCGTTGTTGGTGCGGGCTCGGTGGTGACGAAGGACGTACCGGACGGTTGCCTTGCGCTTGGCAACCCGGCTCGGATCGTCCGCCAGAACATCGGCGGCTATAGAGGGCTCGCCACTTTATGACTCGGCCTGTCGTCCACCTCTACACACTATGCTGGGACGAAGCCGACATGCTCGGCTTCTTTTTCCGGCACTATGATCCCTTCGTCGACCGCTACGTGATCTACGACGACGGCTCGACGGACGGCTCGCGCGAGATTCTGCACGCCCACCCCAAGGTGGAATTGCGAGACTTTCCCCGCACGGATCCCGATTCCTTCGTGCTTTCTCACCGGGCAATGCAGAACGAGGCCTGGAAGGAGAGTCGTCATAGGGCAGACTGGATCGTTGTTACGGCCATCGACGAGCACCTACACGTGCCAGGCCGCGCCATGGCCGATTACCTCGCTGAGGAGGCCGACCGGGGCGTCACTCTGATTCCGGCGCTGGGCTTCGACCTAAACCACATCGAGATGCCCGATGATGCGGGCTTACTCGTGGAGCGCATCACGCGCGGGCGCCCGCGCCTCGCGTTCAATAAGCTCAGCATCTTCAAGCCCGAAGCACTTCGCGAGACTGGCTTCGGGCCTGGGCGGCATGGGGCAACGCCGGAGGGCGACCTCGTCCTGCCCCCGCACGACACCCTCCAGCTCTGGCACTACAAGCATCTCGGCTTCGAGCGGAACGCAACCCGAGAGACGATCCAGGCCGAACGGCTTGGGCAAACAGACCGCGTGGAGGGTTTCGGCCAGCACTACCTATGGGGACGCGACCGCCTGCGCGTTTTCTGGGACGAGATGGAGCGCGAGAGCATCGACCTCGCCGTCGCTGATGCGGGATCCCTCGCCATCCGGCCTCTCTGGTGGGAAGAGCATGGGATGCGGCGGGCCAATCCGGCGCCTTTGCCGCGCCTCGTGCCAGCGGCGCCGGGGGCCGTGCCAACTGTGTCGGTGCTGATTAAATCATACCAGCACGCGCCCTATGTCCGGCAGACAATCGAAAGTGTGCTCGCCCAATCCTTCCAGGATTTCGAGATCGTCGTCACTGACGACGGCTCAACCGATGGCACCGCCGATATCCTGCGCGGCTTCACCGATCCGCGTATTCGCCTCGAATGCCGGCGCGAGAACCAGGGCATATCGGCGGCAATGAATGCTACCGTTGCGCGGGCGCGGGGGCGCTACCTTGCGATCCTCAACTCCGACGATTGGGCGCTGCCGGGTCGTCTTCGGCAACAAGTCGGCTTCCTGGATGCGCATCCGGACGTCGCCGCAGTGTTCGGGATGCCCAGAGCCGTGGATGAGGCAGGCTTACCGACGCAGGCCTACAACGATTTCACTCTGCCGCTGCGCTTCGCAGACTTCTCCCGACGAACATGGCTGCGCTTCTTCTTTTTCCGAGGCAACATCATCTGCGCGCCCACCGCGATGATCCGCAGGGAGGCCTACGAGGCCGCTGGCCCCTACGACCCGCGGCTGACGAATATGCAGGATTTCGACATGTGGATTCGCATGGTGATGGCTGGGCAGCACATTCACGTCCTGCCCGACAGCCTGACGGCGTTCCGCATCCGCGACAACATGGCCAACGCCAGCGCTCCGAGCCTGGAGGCGCGCCTGCGCTCGACCTTCGAGCATTCCATGATCCTGCACCGGTTCAAGGTGATGAGTGAGGTGCTGTTCTCCGAGCTGTTCGACCCGGAGGAGATCGCCCATCCCGACGAGCCGCTTCCCCTGCGCCTTGCCCAGCTCGCGAGTGAGATCGATGCGGCCGTGTTCCGAAGCTTTGCCCTGCACACTCTCTACGAGGAGGCGCACACGCCGAAGCAGCTCGCCGACTTGCGCGACTGGAGCAGCCGGATTGACGTCCTCGGCCTTCGCGGAATCGAGGAACGCGAGAACCGGCTCCACGCCATGGCCGCCGAGCGGGAAGCACTCGCTGCCGACCGTGATCGCATCACCGCGGCACTAAGGAACGAGGAGGAAGTGCTTGCGCAGGAGCGCGCTGCGACCGAGGCTGAACGGGTCGTTTCCGTCGAGCGCCTAGCCCGGGCGGAGGCGGACTGCGTCCAACTCGCGGCCGAGCGAGACGATCTTGGCGCACGGCTGCACGCAGCCCTCCAGATACAGCAGCGTATGGAGAGGACTCTGTGGTTTCGCTCAGCCCGTGCCGTGCGCAAGGTTCGCCGGATGTTTCACGCCTGACACACGCTCTCGTACTTTCATGCCGGCGATGATCCCAACTATTGCTGGTGCTTCGATGAGCCCGACAGGTATCTCGGCACGTCGAGTTGCGACATCCTGGAACCGCTGCCGGTGGCGCGCCAGGTCGTAGGTGCCGCGCCGGTTGCACGGCGGGCACGCGACGACGAGCCGGCGGCCCCGGAGATCGCACAGGCGCTCCATCAGCCGGCCACCGCGATCGGCAGCTCGGCGACCTGCGTCGTGTAGCGCAGCGTGCGCATCTCGAACTTCGTGCTCCACGTCCGCTTCTCCACGAGACCAGCCCGGGCGGGGACGACGCTGCCGCGGCCGAACCGGGC
Source organism: Methylobacterium sp. E-041 (assembly GCF_022829665.1). Taxonomy (NCBI): domain Bacteria; kingdom Pseudomonadati; phylum Pseudomonadota; class Alphaproteobacteria; order Hyphomicrobiales; family Methylobacteriaceae; genus Methylobacterium; species Methylobacterium sp. E-041. Next base: position 5,892 of record NZ_JAKSYQ010000179.1, read on the forward strand.
GTTGCAGGCGTCGATCGCCGCCATCAGAGGCCCGGAGCGCTCTCGGTCGAGCTGTCCGATCGGTGCGCGCGGGCTGGCGTCGAGCAGCATCAGGTCCGTGGTGACGATCCCGGCCTTGCTGAACCGCCACGGCCGGGCGCCGGGCTCGCGCCAAGTCCTCGCCACGCCGAGGCGAGCGGCTTTGATGAGCGCCAGCGTGTCGTTCGTCGCCTCCGGCAGCGTCACCGTGGATCGCATTTCCCGTCGGCTCGTCGGCGCCTCGCGGCCCTGCTACGGTCGGACAACTTGTCCCGGAGCACCACCGCCATGCGCTCGCTCAGCCTCGTTCTGCCGATCGTCCTCAGCCTCGCCGTCCCGGCCATCGCACAGACGCCAGCACCGTCCGCTGCGCAGGCTGCTCAGCGCGATCGGATGAAAAGCTGCAACGCAGACGCTGGCTCGCAAAAGCTCTCCGGCAGTGCGCGCAAGGGCTTCATGTCCGACTGCCTCGCCGGTAAGGCTGCAGCGTCGGCGAAGGAGCTAACGCCGCAGCAGGCGAAGATGAAGAGCTGCAACGTCGATGCCTCGGCCAAGAGCCTAAAGGGCGCCGAGCGCCGCAGCTTCATGAGCAGCTGCTTGAAGGAGTGAACTACTGTTGCAACTGAGTGCTGCGACCTCCCCTTCTCAACGTTGAGCGATGGCTTCAGCGCATCATCGTCAGCGCGATCTCGCCCTCGGCTAGGCGAACCATTGATGCCTGAATTGGTGTTTCTATGCGCCGCGTGCAGCTGCGATAAATCCATCGATATCAGGCGATAGCATCCGATCATACAAAGCTCGGATCCGTTCCTCGGGCCAGTTCCACCAACCGATCTCGAGCATCGCCGCAATTTGCTCCGGAGAGAACCGCAGACGGATAACGCGGGCTGGGACACCGCCGACAATAGCGTAGGGTGGCACATTCCGCGTCACCAGCGCACCGGTCGCCACGCATGCCCCATCCCCAACCGTGACGCCTGACAAGATCCGGCAGGAGTCCCCCAGCCACACGTCATTGCCGATGTGCACATCTCCGTTGGTGACGGGGTGTCCGGTGTGGGCAGCTGCAGCGGGGTCCAGCACGCCGAACGGGAACGTCGTGACCCAATCCGTACGGTGATTGCCCCCAAGCATGATCGATACGCCACCAGCGATCGAACAATATCGGCCGATCGATAGGCCTGCGTCCTCCCCCCACCATAGCACGGCCGGCACGCCATACGTGTATTCACCAACCTCATATCGGAACCCGTACCCAGCCGCCTTGAAGGCGTCTCGTGTCACTGCAACGTTGGCTGCGGCGAAAGCCGCACGCATCGAGGGAAGCATTGCTTGATCCAGACCCAATAAGGTGCCGCACATAGTACCATGTGCACAGCGTATAAAAAGGCCCGCCGCGGCGGGTGCCGGGTGGGCTGAGGGGATCTGGAGGAAGTTGCTCAGCCGATGTGAATGTTGGTACGATGCTCATACGCTGGCTTGGGCCAATGACATACGGAAGGTTGCCGTTGACTGGACCGTCCTCGGAATTTGCACCAGCGAGTCGGCAAGCATTAACGTCTTGCGGTCCAAGCGTCGATTTAATCGCTAGGATCCATCTGGAGGCGGTCCAGGGCGCTTAGGGCGCCCGATCTTCAACAAACGGAGCGGCCGCGTCAGCTTCCAACTTAATGATGCTGCCGTCGAATCGTGGAAGGCGACGCTCCATTGCAGCAGTGCTGCATAGCGCAATCTCGCTCTCTCTATGTCCGACCGCGCCGTCTTCAATTCAGCTTCCAGTTCCTGGCGTGCCAGAATAGACGTGTCGCTCTCCAATAAAATTGAGTTGCGCTCCGCGATGATCGCATCGCGATCCGCGCGAGCGGCATCGCGATCCGCTCGAACAGCATCGCGATCCGCTCGAACAGCATTTAGTTCATCCTTGTTATTCAGAGATGCGGCGTTCACGGCAGCAAGCTCGGCCTTGATAATGTCCAGGTCCGCCTGGTACGCTTGTGCGCCGGCGAGTGCCGATCGCAGGGTCTCGTTGTCCGTCCGAAGCGACTGGATCTTGCCCTCGCTCGAGCTAACGAACGACTCGATCGCTGCAATGGCCTGGGTGTTGGCGAGGTTGCTCAAGTGAAAGTCGTGCGCTTGAGCGCGAGATACATCTAACTGCTGTCTGAGGGCCAAAATTTCTGCCCCGCGGGCGACGTATTCTTGTTCTCTCACGATTGCCCCGCCAAGGCGGGCGAAGTAATCACGGATCAACTGTCCATGTGGCTCGATACGGCCTCCGAACAACCGATCCATCCAGGGTGGCATTGGATCAAAGCCAACATAGATTACGCCTAATCCGTAGGAGTGATCGAAATCGAATGATGGATATCTTTGAGAAACTTCGTTCCAAAGTTGCCAGACACCAAAATTATTATCAAGTACGCGAATATCATGAAATAGCACGATTCCTCTACGACTCAACTTTGGCAGCCAGGTTTCTAAGTCGTGCTTTACGGCCTCATAGGTGTGGAGGCCGTCAATATGCAGCAGATCAACGCTGCCATCATCAAAATGCGGCAATGCGTCATTGAAGCTCATGCGCATGAGGTTGAGGGCGTCAAGTGGCCGTGCTGCCACGTATGCTTTGAGGTTCCAGTAGGTGTCTATGGTATGGGAGCCGGCATGTGCATCGCCAACCCAGTGATCCACGCCGTAAAATGCCCCAGCATGCCCAACATCGTTCGCCGCCTCGGCCATGGCACAGAGAGATGCACCATTGTGGACGCCCAGCTCGACTGTAATAGACGGTTGATGAATACCGACTAACCATTTGGAAAAGGGGATATGCCCCAGCCATGCCGACGCAACAATACGATCAGGCATCGTAAAGACATGTCGTTCGTTTAAATTCGGCAAGATCTGTTCGTCAGGCATTCGTAGCGCTTCCCCAAGTCAGACCAAGCCCTTATAAGTCCCTTTACTGTATAATGATTCAGCTCGAATTGGCTAGAGCTGTTTCTGAAGATGTGGCGATGAATTTCCCGCATCGGGCGGCGGGTCGCGGCACGCGGCTAGATCCTTCAGGACCGCCACCACCAGCATGACGATCGCGCTACACAGAGCCGCCATCCAGAGGTGGCCGGACGTGAACGCGCCTTCGGCGGAGGCCTTCAGATAGTTCGCCCTCTATGCGTCCTCGAACGCGCTCAGGATCGGCGAACCGCCAAGCCATGCTGTCGCCGCTTCCAGCGTCGGAAATCGGTGCTCGACGCAATCGAAGGGCCTTGGGCGTGTCCCAGCTGGAAGATCCTCCAGCAGCTCCGCGCACCACCCGGTAGGAACGCCTCCCGCGGTGGTCTCGCGAACGACACCGCCGACGATCACCCCGTCGAGGGCCAGGTCGTAGCTGCCGGCGGCGAGCTGATGCAGTGTGTATGTCATCAGCCGCGTGGTGCGTTCGAGCTCCAAGGTCTGAAGCGCCGCAAGCTGCTTGTCCCGCGTGCCACTGGACTGCGCCTGGCGTCCGCGTTCGGCGATGTCGTTCTCGATCGTCGCGGCGCCCATGCCCTGCGGCGTGAAGCCGACGGTGCGCTGCCCGAATTGTGCCTGCCGTAGGCTGGCGGCGTACTGCTCCCCGCCGGCCGCCATGTTGTCCTTCAGGATCCGCGACTGCGCAACGAGGCCTTCCATCGCGCTCCGGGCTGCGCCCTGTTCATCGAACGGCAGGCGGCTCAAGTTTTTTCCGATGTCCGTCACCTGGTCGGAGATTTTCTTGATCATCTCCGCCGCGGGGTCGAGGCCGCGGACGATGTCGCCGATCCGCAGGGAAAGCTGCCCCTGCTGTGCCTGACGGCTCGCCGCGTCGCGCTTGTCGACTTGAGCCTGCAGGCGCGCCACTTCATCCCGCGCCGCGGTCACGTCGCTGCCGGCGAGGCTCGGGAGGATGCTGCCGAACACGCCCGCCGCGCGGCTCCTGGAGTTCTCCGGCACCTTCTGCGCGGTAGCGAGACGGGTTTCTAGGTCGCCGCCGGTAACGACTCGATCGATCGCTTGGCCGGCCTTATCCCAGATATTCGAGATGGTGGCGCCGACGGCAGCCGTCGTCCGGCCCCACCCGGAGGTCAGTTCCGTCGCGCTCGTCAGGCCGGTCCGGTAGGCGTCGAACAGCACCTTTTGCGCGCCGAGGCGATCGCCCTGAGCCTGCAGCCGCTGGACGTTCTCCCGGGTCGTGTCGTTCAGGAACCCGAGCTGCTTGTTCAGCGCATCGGCGCCCTTCGACGGGTCGGCGAAAGCCTCGGCGAGCGCCTTGGTCGCGTCGGGCAATTCCTGACCCGTGGTCGCTGCATAGTCCTTGGCCGTGCCGATCAGGCCAGCATACATTTCCGTGCCGATCTGGCCCGTGGCCGCGAACTCGCCCGCCATCTGGCGTGCCGATCGGACCGACATGTTGCCGGCGGCCGCGGCGGCTGGCGCGATGGCGTTGATCTGGCCTGCGGTGGTGCCCGATGCGCGTCCGATGCCGGTGAGGGATTTCTCCAGTTCGGCCTGCGCGCTCCTGTACGACGAGAAGGCTGCCACGCCGGCGAGCGTGATGGTCGCCAAGCCGCCGATCACACCGCCGACGATGCCGATGCGGGCCGCCAACCCTGCTGCCGCCTCGCTGGCCTGCGCCCGAGGTCGGCGATCTGCTCCGCGAAGGCGCCTTTCCTCCGACCCAGCGCCGCCGTGTAGGCGTCCTCCGAGATGATGCCGGCGGCGAGGGCTCCCTTCATCTCCATGAGGTCGGTGCGGTAGGCCTGCTGCACCGCGAACAGCGGATCCAGCTTCGCCCGCAGACGATCGGCGCCGGCGGCCGCGGCGAGGAAATCAGCCTCCCTGTCGCCGTTGCTGGCCCCGATGTTAAACCGAGAGTTCAGGCTCCCTTGGAATTGCGCTGCCGTCGACCGGGCCGCGCTCTCCGTTGCTTCCCTTGCCGCGATGGTGGCGCGGGCGGCGGAACGCTGGGCGGCCTCGAAGCGTGCAGCCTCCGCGGCGGCTCCCGAGTAGCGCGCTTGGAGAAGGGCCACTGTCCGCTCGTAGCCGCTTGTTTCGGTGGCGCCCTGCTGAAGGGCTCGGTTGGCGGTGGCCATGCCACGCTCAAGCGCCTGCTGGGCCTTGAAGCTGTCATCGACGCTCCGTCGCAACCGGTCATAGGCGGTTGCTGCCGAAAGCTGACGACGCGAGGCAAGGTCCGTGGCGACGGAAACCGGGTCAGCAGCCGCGGCCACCTGTTCCTGGCCCTCGACAAGGCCGCGAAGATCTCGACGGACGGCGTCCGCACCCTCTGAGACCTGCTGGACGCGGATGCGCCTGATGGTTTCGATCGAGGCCATGGCGCTCTCCGTCAGTTCGGACGCCCAGCGGCCTGAGCCGCCTGCGCCATCACATCGATCTCGTTTCTCAGGGTACGCGTAGAGCGAGGCGACCGCCGCGCAGATGGCCCAGGTCTGGACCGTGAGGCTCTGATAGGGGCCGGCCGGGAATGGAACGTCTGCCGGGGTCAGCAACTCATGTCGAAGCTTGCTCGGCGCCGCGCTATCGGGAAGGCGGCATCGCCAAGAGCCAACGATAGAGTTGTCCGTGCTTAGCTTCCTCCTTCTCGTCGCTGGCATCGCGTTCGGCCCCGCTCTCATCCTGGGCGCCATTCGGCTCGCTTTGGGTCCGAGGGCAGCTCGCGCTACCTGGAGGCAAGCTCTCCGATGGCTTTACCTTGCGGCGCTGGCCATCGGCGGACTTGGGTTGATGTGGTGGGCCTGGGTCGATGGCGTGGCGGAGACTGACACCGGCATTCAATTCGGCATGGCCATCATGCTGATGATCCTAGTCGCGTTCTCCGGGGCAGTCTCGTGGACAGTCGCGGGCACCCGGTGGGTCTGCATGGCTGGCGGCACGATCCTCCGCTAGGCCGACTACCTATAGCTGGCTACTAAGGTCGCCTTTGGGTTCAACGCCCGATGCACCGATCCCTTGCCGATACCGAGTTGCGCAGCGATGGCGCTCATGCTGAGACCCGAGGCGGATAGTGCCTTGATGTCCTCGGCCTTCGCTCGCGCCGTCGGCTTCCGGCCCCGGTACTTGCCCTCGCTCTTCGCCTTGGCGATGCCCTCGCGCTGCCGCTCCAGCATCATTTCCCGCTCGAACTGAGCCACGCCCCCAAGGACGTTCAGCATCAGCTTGCCGGTTGGAGTCGCGGTGTCCACGCCGAGGTTCACGATCCGCAGGGCCACGCCCTTGGCTTCCAGCGCCGCCAGGATCGCACCCATGTGCGTCACCGACCGGGCGAGGCGATCGAGCTTGGTCACCACCAGCGTGTCACCCTCGCGGCAGAACTCTACGGCGGCATCGAGCGCCTTGCGGGTCGCCACCGACGACACCTGCTCCGAGAACAGCTTCTTGCACCCGAGGACTTTCAGGTCTCGCATCTGGGCCTCCAGGCCAGCTTCCTGCTCCAGGTTCGAGGTGCGAGCGTATCCGATGAGCATGGGAGGCCGTGTCCGTTCCAATAGGATCTCGGACATGATGCTTCCTGCCGTTCCAAAATTAAATATGACTTTATTGGAACCGTCGAGAAAGGGCTTCTGGAACGTTCCATACGACCTTGCTCTATTGGAACGGAGGCGCCGGTGCGCCGAATGCATGGGTGTATGTGACAGCCGTTATGGGCGGGAGCGGTCCAAAGCCTTTTGTCCCAGAGCGGACGGCCGCTTCCAGCCTATCGCGGTCATTGGCGACCGGCACAATATATTTTAGCTTCTGCCCCTAAACTGTCGCTCGGCTCCCAGCCTTCTCCTTAGATCCTGCGAAGGCGCGCTAGCGCGCGTAGTACGGGCGGGTTCTCAATGCCATGAGGTATGTAGGGGTCGTCGTCCGGTCGTAGCGCCATCACATCGGGATCATTGTCACCAACCTCCCACGCCGGGCGTACGTGAAGTTCGCGCATAAGAATTGGCTCAATTGGGATCGGGATGGGCTGACCTCGCTTTCCAGGCAAGTGGAACGGCACAAGTAGGAAGGCTCCTGCGCGTGCGTATGCGTCCAGAAAGCCCTCAAGATGAGCATTGTTTGCGGGATACATGCGATTCTTGCGAGAGACGTAGCCAAAAATTTGTCCGGGTTTCAGTTCATCACCGAAATGCATCGGTGGCCCGATCGACACACCATAGGCATTAGGGTCTTTATTATCGACGCCACGTAGGATGGTGATCCGTAAATGCTCGGTGCCATCGTCGCTGCCGATACGCGTATGCCAGCCGGCAAAAATCTCTTCTGCCGCTTCACGGTTTTCGAAGGAGAGTCCCAGGAACGGGATGTCTTCATATGGCGCGGGCGCGTACATGAAGGCTGAGCCGTTCCACTGCGCCCGGTTCCACGTCTGCACCTCGATCGGGGAACGCACCTCATAAGCGGTATGCGGCATCTTCTTCATATCGAAGCTGCCCGGCGGCGGCTCGCCTTCGCCAAAGACCGGCGGGCCTGCGGGCCGCTCGTCAACAGGGGCTGTCCAAGCCCGAGTGCGTTGATCCGGATAGAGGGCGGGCTCTTGCTTAACAAGTGCAAGCGGTACGGGTACGTTTTCGCCGAAAACATTGCGTGTCATCAGCGGGACGTTGCAGAAGATGAACGTACGATCAAAAACTCGTTCTTCAACGGCAAGTTTCTCTAGCCACTGTTCAGAGTCGGAAAAGCCCATCATGTGTCCAACGATCATAGCAAGTGCCTGATGGCAAAATTCGCGGAAGTTTTGGGCATCTTCCCGCGACGCACCTTCAAAGCTTGGACTGTAAGTTATGACACCCACAGAGACGCCCTGCGCGCTTTCAAACCGGATTGAGGGTGCGCCAACATGCGCCGCATCCGCGGTCACACGCACCGTCAACCTGTCTACGTTTGGCAGCGCGCGTGCCCCAAGGCTTGTGGCGAGAAAACTTTCGATCACGCCTAGAACCGCTTCCCCGATCTGTATTCCCTGCACACCTGCGTCTGTCTCAAAGGTCAGCTTTACGCCGAGGATGCGCGCTGAGAGCACGCGCATATCATCAAGGGTCAACTTCGGCGTTGTTCGAATGTCGTGTTCCTGACCAGCGTGCCATAGCGACTGCATGAGGGTATGCACTTCGTCATCGCCGATGCTCAGCGTAATTAATCCCTCTTCTCGTAGCTGGTCGAGCCGACCAAGCAGGAATAGCGACGGCATCCTTGCTTCAAATAACGCATACTGGTCAAGAATATCGGGCAGGCGCGTCAAGTCTTCTCGCCGCTCGAACGGCGTTCTGATCAGCAGCGCACTTATCAGCATCGCATTGCCATAACGACGCTGATCAGCGGCTGCGTCGCTCATCCCACGGGCGTGATGAATGATCATCTCGAGCTGATGTGTGAGCATGGCGTAGCCGACCCGACCAAGAGACAGCTCCATGCGCATGAGGCCGTGCAGCATCGCAGGGCTAATGGCACTTAGGCTGCCGTCGACCATAGTACCGGCGGTGATCTGATGGCTGATTACGGAAAGCGCGCAGACCCGCGCTGCCCACCATAATCCAGCCCTGTCGTACGCCATGGCAAGGCCGCCCAGCGCGAGCATCAGTTCACGTTCAAACTCCTTTTTCACAAGGCGATCGACAGCGTTGCCGAACCAGCGGATCGCCTCATAAGGCTCGCTTTGCTTCAGCTTCTAGTGACCGCGAGTCACTAACATGGTCGCGGCCTCGCCCTCACCCCTTCGCTGTGCCTGCACTTCCGCAATAACATTGTAAAGGGCGTCGAATACGTCACTATCTTTGATGTATTCTCCAAGCTCGATGAGCAAATCTGTGAGCTCTTCGAAGGGAAATGTGCCGTATCCTTCAGACCCGGTAATTATCTCACGAAGTGCGAGCCAGATATCGTCCATAGGCTCATCAGGACTATCATGGCGGCGGTCGATCATCTCGACTAACAATTGCAGCGACCGAGCATGTAGCGCGCTGTTGGGCCTAGTCTCATCGGCCGCGATATCCGAGAGCATTTTCGCGAGCGCAACTTTACGATCCGAAATCTTGGCCTGCGCTTCGTTCAGAGTGCCTGTGAACACCGCCATTCGTAGCAAGGACCACAGGTTAGTGAGCTTGGAGATTAGCTCCGCATTACCGATGTTCGCTACGAGGTCAGCGGCATCACCGTACAGATCCGACAGAAGGTCAAAGTCGTCGAACCAGAAGTTTGCTGTCCATGCCCAGTTATAGACGATTTTGTATTCGAGCAGATGGTTTCCCGCCTTGCGGGCGATACGGCGGGCCTGGGTGAAACGCCCCTCTATTTCAGAACGGGGTCGTTCAAGGCCACGGGCCGCGAGCGCGGCCTCCAGCATGTCTTGAGCGACAAGACTCGGCGCGCGGGACGTATCTGCAATCTGAGCATCCAGCGTCTCAAGCTCCCTTATACGCTCTTGGTCAAGCGGGCCGATTTCGGTGATCTGGCGCTTGAGTTCATCGCTCATGCCGAGGGCGTTTACTGCAAGCGGTACGTGCCCATGCTCGAACACGCATTCGAGGATCCAAGCCTGATCAAGGATCGTGACCGGCACGCCATGCTCTTTCTGCAGCGCCGCTTCGATGTCGGCTCGGTCTTTCGCGCGTGCATTACGGCTCGTGATGAAGTAGATCTTGGTATAGCCCCGATCCGTCTCGATGATTTTTTTAACGTCGCTGCGGACCTTGCCCTTCCACTCTTCCTTAGCGCTGATCGCAAACGCCCAACGCTCTGACGCAGCCTCCGGCTGGCCGATAAACCAGCGATCGGCGATCTCTGCGCTGACTTCGTAAGTTTCAGTGTCAACCTTGCCATCTCCACCGCCGCTAGGGCCGGTGTTCGGACGCAAATTCGGGCAGATTTCAACGGCGGCCAACTTGCGCGCAAATTTCTCAAAGACATTTTCTTCGTTGCGCGCAGTCATTGTATTGATGTGATTTGCTAGCACCTCGCGTGTCAACACGAACTCGATGCCGCCCTTAGTGTCTGAATACAGGTAGGGACGCCGCGCCCGCATAAAGCTGGATGGCGCATATCGCGGCCGATCTTCCGGTGCATCGTTTGTCATGTGCACCAGTATGTAGAATAATCGGTGCCGGAGTCGATCACTCCTTGCCTGGACCGGCGAGACGCTGGGCTGCCTGGAGGGCGTTGATCAAGGCGCCGATCTGCGACACCGGGACCCGAAGGCCTTTAGCCGTCTCGCACATCACGCCCCGGCCGTTGGTGGCCGCAACGCGGAGATCGAGGCCGAGGTCGCCCCGCTTCTCGCGCAGCACCACGCGGATGCTCTCCCGAGCTGACTTCCGCACCTCGCCAACTATGCGGTCGCTCATGCTGCGGCTCGCTGGAGACGGGAAAGCGCAAGGATGGCGGCGTCGCAGTCTCCGAACTGTCCAACCACGCTGCCCAATGGATCGTAGGCGAACGCGTTGCCGCCCTCCGACCGGATCACCGATCCGATGCACACGCCGCCGATGTGGATCTGGTACGCCACGCGAACCCCCGTCGAGGACGGTACAAAAATAATTTAATATCAGTACCATTTCTGTTTGAAAAATTCAACACGGCGTAGGGGCGTTGCTCCTGCTGACCGTCACGCGGTTCTGGCACTCCATGCCGAGTTCAACCGAGGGTCTTCTTGATGAAGCTGAAGGCGCCGGACACCGCAGATCCAGCCGTATGTGCGGCATCTTCGGCTGATGCGATGACCTTCGCGGCAATGCCAGTTTCGGACGGCGCGATCAGCGCTGGCTCTGGGTTGAACCGCTCGGCGGCGAGTTGGATCACGCGACGATCGTTCTCCATCAGGGCGGCAATGCCGACGTCCGTCATTGCGAGCATGGTGGTGCCGTCCTGAAACACCACCTCGATCAGGGCCCGCTGTTTCGGACCACTATCAAGAGCGCCGAGGCCTGCACCGAGGGCCGTGGCGGCCACAGTGACCGGCATCGTGAGATCCATCTGCTGCGCCAGGGCCAGACCACCTCGAAGGCCGGTCAGCACCTGCCCGAGCGTCGACTGTTTCTCACCGACGCCGCCATGAACCGTCACGGTCGCGATGGTCTCAGCACCACGATCACCACCGGCTGGCAGGGTGAATAGACCGGTGTCATATTCGCCGGAGCCACGACCGCACTCGCCCGCCACGATCATTAGCTCTGCCATTAATTCCTCTCACCGGCCCGATCCGGCATGGCGGGTCAGGGCTCTGCTAGGATCGCCACCAAAGGGCAAAATCCGAATTTTCTGCAATTTCGGCTAGAAATTAAATTCGACGCCAATTTGTTTTTGGCGACCGCCAGCGAAAAACCTCCGTCCGTGAAATCCGATGCGGTTGGAAACCCTATAGGCGCCAGACTTTCGACTCCCCCCCCCCTCCCTCATTAGGGGCGCCACAGAAGCACGTGTGCTGGATGCCTAAGCAGGGTGCCACTGAGACGTGGTGCGGCCGAAGAGGTGATCCCTCGCCGCCTCAGGCGATCGCCACCACGTGGGCCCAGCGCACGCAGACATCTCCTTGGTCAGCCGTCCGGACCCATACGAACTCGTCGCCGCTGTGGATGTGCTTCGACCCCTCACGCATGGCCGACCATGAGGTTGGATAGGGGAGCGCCACGTTGGTGATGCTCGCCAACTCGAAGAAGGCGCCCATCTCGCGGAGCATCAATTCGGTGGCCGTCTGAACCTTCTGGAGCTGTTCCGTGGCCTGCTTGGCGGCGACGCCTGCCAGGAAGCCGGACACCAAGGTGAGTGCACCGGCCTCGGCCGCGAGCGTCCAACTCGGCGACCCACCAACTCCGACGAAGCTGGCCCCTGGTCCGAGCGCCTTCATCGCCTTGGCCCGCGTCGTTGCGATTTGCCCTACGTCGTCGGCCTTGTAGAGCTTGATGGCCTCGGCATGGAGCCATATCGCGCCTGGCAGCAAAACCTGCATTCTGGTCCCCACCGCAATGGCCGATATCAATTAGCCTATGGTCACCCCGCCGGCATGTTGAATGCCGGCGCCACGAGAGCCCAGATCATCATGGGGTAGGGGGCATCGAAAGTCCGGAGGTCTAGGAGCCTCCGACCCCACCAGGTGCCGATCGCACAAAACTTTTTCGGTGCCGCAGAATTTTCGGCTCTCCTATTTTGGCAAATTCCGAATTTCGAATTGGCTGGTATCAATGATCGCCGTTGCGCTTCGGATCGAGGTGATAGCGTGCAGGAGGTATCAGCCCGCCTGAGCAGATCGTCGAACAGCACCGACCGTCGTCGGTGAGATCCCGAGACGCCGAGCTATTTCTCGATCGGGATGACCCTGAGCCAGGAGAGCACGAATAGCGGCGTGCCGTTCGGCTCGGGTTGGGCGGCGTGCCTGTACAGAATGGACGGGGCCGGTCTGGCTCGGATTTGAACTATCGGATGGGATTTCGTCTCGCTCGCGAAGCCGCTGTCCCATGCGCTCAATATCGGCGCGCAGGGTGGCTACCGCGGCGCGGTGGTCGTCTCTGCTCTGCTCAGCCTCGCCGTCTGCCCAATGGCTCAGCCACGCTCCGCGGGCGCGCATATCGTGGAGGGAGCGCGCCGGCAGGGTGTTGAGGATCTCTGCCACGAGCTGCTGGCGCGCCTCGGTGAATAGGTGCGGCTCGTAATAGCCGTCGACAGTGTAACGCTCACGGGTGAGGCGATCGGTGGCCTCGTATTCAGCCTATGTCGCAGCGACGGTCTCGGGCATTGGCCATGCCCGGCAGACCGCATCCCGCACAGTGGCCGGCATTTGGTGACGAGACCCCAGGCTGCCCCAGCCGTTGAGGTGGTAATCCATTTCCCAAGTCTCATGGGACCCGAGGAGCGGCTCGCACGCGGCGCGCCAGGCCTCTTCCATTGGGGTATCCGCGAACACCGCACCTTCCGACCCGTGCCGCTCAAGGATCGCCGCAACCTCGATCCGCCGGCGCGCATCCCGCTCCATCCGCTCAGCCACAAACTCGGGCCGGCTCGTGAATTCGGCGAAGGAGTCGGCCATAGCCTGAGCGGGCGCCTTCGGCGTGTCCAAATTGGACACGGCCTGCTCAACGGTGAGCCCGGCTTTACGGGCGAGGATCTTCATCCGTGCAGCGGCCGCTGCCTTCTCGCCCGGGTTCGAGGTGCTGTCGTGCAGAGCAAGGACCTTGGCGAAGGTCTGCAGGCCGGCCGTCATCCCACGCTCCCCGTCGGGTGCCGCGCGCACGTGGTCGCCATATCCTCGGCCGCTTCTCTTTTTCTATTTGCAGACACGGTCCGACAGCCTCGCGCTGGCGGATGGTCACCACCAACGGCGGCGACCATCGAGATTTGAATTATCAGTGGGTCGAAGTCAGGTAGGGGGCGACGGTCTGGAAGGCGTAGGCATAGGCCGCCGGGTAGGGCGCATAGAGGTTTGAGTGCTCGCCGTAGAGGTGCCCCCAGAACTCCGCGAGGTTCATCCCGGGCTCGACGTCCCCGCCCGACCCATATTCGGTCCGACGCATCCGACGCGCGAGCTCAAGCGGGCCGCGATGCGCCGCCTCGGCCAGGGCGAGCAGTTCAGATCGATCGCTGATGCTCTCGAAAGCGCGGACCGCCTCGAATTGCGCGACCGCCCATTCCTGCTCGGGTGAGCCGTCCGACATCCAGGGGTGCATCTGCTTTCGGACCGTCATGACGCACGCCCTCTGATCGCAGGGCGACGCTTGGTCCGGTGCTCGACGACTACAGGGGGTCGAGGTGCTGGTACCTGCACGGCAGGCGGTGGGGAGGGCTCGGCTTCAATGATGGGTTCGGCGGCCACCACCTCAACACATGGAGGCAGCACAGCGTCAACCTCGCAGAACACAGCGAATTCTCTACCGAGCCGCTCGGCCAGCACCACGGCCTGAGCTTTCGCCTCGGCGCACGTCCCGTGCTCGTAGGGTGTCTTTCCGAGAGTGATTAGCCGGCCCGTTCGATCATCTCGCCTAACGATAATGAAGCCGCCTCGTATCGTGGCCGGCGGCTTATTGGGGTTGGGCGTCGGCACGTTCGTGGCGAAGGCCCTTTTTCCATCGGTGCTCATCAGGCCTGCCCTCCGAAATCGAAGCGGTCGTTGATGTCCTGGAGGCGTTCGAGCTGCGCCAGATCGTCGGCAATTCGAGCCAGGAGCGATGCACGGAGCGTCTGAAGTGCCGACCGTTCGTGATCGCCATCGCGCATCGCCGCTATTACAGCGGCAACTGGAGCTCGTTGCGGGCGTGCGTGCGGATCGGCCGGAGCCGTGATATCGATGTTCATGATCGGATTTCCTGCTGAGGGGATTGGATCGAGGCTCGGGAGCGCTGGCCGGCGTTTCCCGAGCCGCTCTATTTCGATCTCAGCCGCGGGCTGGATCTGAGTGAGCGTCGTCGACGTGCTCCATCAGGTGCTCGACGAGCGTCGTTGCGGTGTCGCTGGCGCTTCGAAACCCGATATCGCGCAGCAGCACCGGTTGCGTCTCCGAGGTCTGCGAAGCCATCTCGTCGTGCCAGGCCTCGGAATACCGACGCATGAGGTCGTCCGGCACGTCGATCACGCTGGCCGCGATACGCTTCAGCAATTCGGCGGCTGGTTTATTTCGCGGCTCGTTCGGGAATTGTTCGGCCTTCTCGAGGCGCCACCGTGCGGTTTCCAGGATGGCCTCAGACAGCGCATCGCGAGCGTCATCGATTTCCGACGATTCATTTCTCGGATGACGACGATTCGGATTGATCGGCTGTGGCTTGGTGCTGAACTCCTCCATGGTGCCTCTCACAGCGTTGTTGAGGCTCTCGGCACGCGGGGCCTGTTCCTGTTCGATCGACATAGTTCTCTCCTCTCCTCGGTAGCGCGAGGTCGCACAGCCGCGGTGACGGCCGATCTGGGATGGTGCTGGATGCTTGTCGCGTGAGGCGCTCGGCGCTCTACGGACTGGCATATTAGATGTGTACCTGAGGACGGACCGTGAGAGTGCCGAAACCGACCTTCACAGTCCGCGCTGAGATACCGTTTTAGGAATTGATGACCTCAGCGGTCCGCCCTCAGATACCGACTGTCCGCCCTCAGGTACCGACCGTACCCCAGCGCGGACCGTCAAATCCTTTCCAGGCGCCCAACTCATGAAGCGCTTGGTCGGCAATTCGCGAGTCACATTGCATTCGTGTTCGGTCAGCCGCCACTCGGTCGCCCGGCCATCTTTCCGCCCGTCGAAGCTTCCGCGGATCACGATCTCGATGAAGCCGTGCACCTCCAATTCCTGAAAGGCCTTGGCCGCGGTCGTTTTTCCGATTTGGAGATTCTCGCAGGCCTGCCGCACCGAGAGGATGATCCGGCCATTGTTATTGCCGCGGTATTTCTGCTTCAGCAGGATATAGAGGGCCCGGGCGTCCGTGCTAAGATCCGTCCAAGCCTTGGAGTCGGTGAGCCACTCGTAGAGTCGCAGGTGGGGCTTTTCCTTTTTCGGATTGCCCTTTGAGTCCGCGTGCTTCACGCCGCGCCCCCCTGGCTGATCAGGAGGCGCCACAGGTGCGCTCGGATGGCGCCCTCGTAGGATCCGACCTCGGACCGGATGAGCGGCTCCGCGACGCCCTTCTTCCGAAGCCCGTCCTCGAGCCTGCGGAGCTGTTCGCGAAGGTGTCCCTCGGCATGGTTGGCCGGGACCGAGACCATATAGCCGGCCGTTTTCCTGATTTGCGGGAGCCGCCGAGCGAACCGGAAGGGCAGGACGATCGCGCTCATGCTGCAGCTCGCCGACGGGCTGCCGACGCCTGAGACCTTTCCCAAGTGAGAAGCTCTGAAAGGGGATAAAGCTTGCGCCGGTTGATCACCATTGGTGCCGGAAATTCGAGCGCTTCATCGCGATCCCAGCGGTTAAGCGTCGCTGCCGAGATTCGATATCTAGCGCGAACCTCTGCGCTGTTTAGCCAATTTTCTGTATCGCTCATCGGGCGCTCCTGTTTGCTTGCGAGCGACCGACTGAGTATGCGGGATTTCAAGCTCCTCCTATGGCATCCGAATTCCCGGCGGAATTCCCAAAATACCATGCCGAGTTCTCAGAACGCTCTCGACGGGCATCCTGCTTCCATCGTTGGATTGCGCGATTGAGGGTGTTGAGACTCGGCTTGCCGAGACCGGCCCCGTCATGGACGACATTGACGAAGCGGTGGAGCTTATTTGTCCCATTAACCGAACCTGCCACTCGTCTTCCGTGCTGCTCCCAGATCATGAACAGTGTCGGCCACAAGGCGGCAGTCTCCAAGTTGTTATTGGCCGCATGGAGTGGCGGCAGAAAGTAATAGCTCCTCAGCATTTTGTCGTTACTCGCGAGCCGGCCCGAAGACCTCGCAACATTGCCAACAAGCTGGCGGACGTCCTGAAGAGTGATTGCCTTGTCGCCCCATAGCGGCGTTCGATCGAGGGGCTTCAACTCCGGCGGGGCCCCCATCATTTCCCACAAGCCTCCAAACGGCAGGTCGCAAACCGCATCGTCCTCAAGCAGCTTTGACAAGGTGGAAGCTGCGGCGGCAATTTGCGCCAGCTTGGCACCCACCTTGTCGACAGGGCCCATACGTTTTTTCGCGCTGTAACCGATATGATAAAGGGCGACGGCCCGGGTTATAGACTCAGCGGCAAAGAGTGCCCGGTCATGATCTTCGAGGCCGAGAAGAGCGCTGATTTCCTCCACCTGATCACGAGAGAAGGGCAGACCCTGGTAGCGATCCTGCCAAATCATGACGCGCGCCTTTCCATCCGAACGACCTTCGCGCTTCCGGAAATCAGCCCGTCGCAGTGAGCCGCCCATAGCTCCATCGCTCGACGTCTCTCCTCGCCGTATTCGTGGCGCTGATACACACCGACGATTCCGGAATGCGTGCCGGAGGTGTGGTTCAACGCCTTTTCAACGACGTGCACCGGCACACCGAGACGCGCGCACCCGCTGGCAAAGGTTCGGCGCAGGTCATGCAGCCGCCAGGCAGTGCTTTCCACGCCGTCTGGAAGCAGGGAACCGGCAATGGCCTGCAGCCGGTCCGTCGCTTTGCTGACGCCACTGAATGCCGTCTCGCCGGTGGTGGTGAATAGCAGGCGAGGGCGCTGCCCTATGCGTGGCAGCTGGCGAAGGATTTCGACGGCACCCGGCGCAAGCGGAACGACGTGCGCCCGATCGTTTTTCGCCCGGGTCCGGGGGATCGTCCAGGTCGCCGTGTCGAGGTCGAATTCCCGCCACTCCGCTTCGAGCACCTCAGACCGACGCTGGCCGGTCAGGATCAGCAATTGCACCACCGGTCCGAATGGATAGCCGACCTGCGCGGCAGCTTTCCATGCGGCGACTAATTCGGGGTCCGTCAGGACCCGATCCCGAGACACCTCAGGGGAGGGCGGTTTGAGGCCGGCCATTGGGGATGCCTCGAGAATCCCCCGTTCGACCGTCCAGGCGAAGAACCGTCGTAGGGCCGCGAACAGCCGGTTCGCATGAATGGATGCGCCACGCCCAATCACCGCGTCGAGGGCGTTCAGCACCTCCTTCCGGCCGATCGACCGGACGTCTCGGTCCTGCCATTTATCCGTGGCATCAAGAGTGCGCGTCAGAAAAGCTTCCGTCTCGCGCCAGCTCCTGTTCCGCGGCTTCGCATACCGCTCCACGTAGTCAGCAGCTACGGCACCGAACCGCATCGCGTCTGCTGCCGACGGCTCGCCCTTGGCTGCCTGCTTTTCACCTGCAGGGTCGCGGCCTTCGGCGACGGCTCGCAATGCCGTCCGAGCCGCCTCGCGGGCCTCGATTAGCGGCAGGCGCGGGTAGGCCCCGAGGGTGAGCTTCTTTGGCTTCCCGTCCACTCGATAGCGGACGGCCCAGGATTTCCCCCCGGCCGGTTGCACGACCAAATAGAAGCCGGGGAGGGCACCGTCAGGTACTTCTCGACGCTTGCCGAGATCGGCTTTCGCGGACTCGACAGACTTTACGGTTAGGACGGCCACGGCGTGCACCTCGGCAGCGTTACCCGAGCCATAGCAAGGCAGCGGGGTAACGACCGGGTAACAGGATTACCCTGTCTAGTGACGTTACCCCATGAGTGATGAATGAGCGATCATCGCGCGTCAAGACACTGTATGGACTCGAATTTCACGATCGTAGACGCACGGATTTGAGCGGCCGCGAAACTACTTCGAACGGACTTTTAATCTGTAGGTCTTGGGTTCGAACCCCAACGCGCTCAGCACCATTTTAGCCCAGTTAATGATTTGGCGCATTCTTTATGGCCTGGGATCAAGCTCTCGGTGTTGCGGGACCTGCAACGCCTCGCTGAAGGACATGGGATTGCGACGCTTGACGATCCGTCGTCCGCCGTTCCGTACGACACGGACGCATCACGACCGGCCTGCTGGTCAAACCGACCCGAGCCGCACGACGAAGCCGGAGAACCAAGGCGGAAGTCGAAACGGCGAGCGCGGTCGCGTCCGTGTCGCCCGTCAGCGATCGGCCGACGGCTCGACCTAAATGCGATCGATCGCAGCGGCATCCCGCGCCGCGGGGGGAGGCGAACGGAACGGACACCATGCACCGCATCCTGCCCGCGATCCGAGGCGTGACGCTCCGGGCGGGGCTAAAGACCTGCGTCCAGGCCGAGAAGCTCTCCCATCGCGCCTTGCGAAGGCGCCCGAGCCGTCCGCCACGGGCGTCGCTGCAACGCGGTCAATCGACATAGACGCCGGCGCCCACGAGCGCAGCCACGCCTCCGACGCGCGTTCCGCAGACATAGCTCCACTTGACGGACGGTATCGATGAACCGGGCTTGGGAAACATGTAGTCGACCCAGCCGGCGCCGAACCTATTGACGACATCGATGAAGTCTTTGTGAAATCGGTTCCCGTCGGCATCGCGCTCGTTGAACAGATCCCGTCCCTCGCGATCCGGATGAGCGGCGTTGAACAGGACGGTGCCCTGCATGTCGACGACGAACAGGTATACGTCCCCATGACGCCAGAACGTATTCTTCTTTCGAAAATCTCCGAATGCTTCCGCACCGTGCGTTTCCAGAATCCGGGCCGCCTCATCAACGAGCGCCTCGATGTCCACCGCCTGGCTCGACGATGGAGGATTGATCATCTCGGCGACAAGGATCCTCGCGCTTAAGGCCAGCACCGCCGGCCAGATCAGCAGGGGCTTGAACATGCCGGCGCCTCGATGACGAGCACAACGGTCCTGCGACAGGCCGTGACCGGAGACCAGGACCTATTTGTCGGAACCCGTCATCGTCGACGAATTCCCATGCGTTTCGATTTCGGACGGGATGAAAGCGGCCGAGGTCGGCGTCTCGAAGGTGCGATCATTGCCTTTGTTGCGCCCTAGCACGATTGCCCACCAGCGCCGCTTGATGACAACGGGAATCTCAACAGCGTTGATAGGCGATCTCGAGCTTATAAGACAATCATGCCGATCGATGATTTGACCGAGCCGCTTCAGCGCCGCGAAATTCTGGGCGGCCATCAATTTATGTCCCAAGCAAGCGCCGCCCTCGTTCAAGCAAAGAAAAGTTTCCTCTGCGCGCGCAATAATATTCCTTGCTTCATCGCAATATAATCCGACTTTTGCCAGATCCGACATCTGCCACTCCATGTATACCACACGTGTGATGCTAGGAATCGCTTGGCCTCGTTACATCATGCGTTTGATGGATGCAATGGATGAATGCCGCAACACAGATCAACCGGCGGGAGGCAGGGCGGAAACCGTTTGGTTTTCATGGCCTGACTGGCTCCGCAAGGCCAAAGAGCCCCGTAGGCAGCCGATTCTGCTTGGCCTTCGGGGAAGGATGGCTTACGTAAATTCCGATAAACAGTTAAGTTACGCCCTGCAAGGCCGTCGTCTTGCAATCGTCTTTCGAGTATATATTTGATAGCACGTCCTTATCTTCGACATCAACAACATAGAATTGCGGAAATTTGCAGTCTTGCAAGTCTAAGAGACGACTTCACGACGCAGCCGGGATGAGGGAAAAATCCAGGCTATTTACTGAATCAAAAGTCATGCGCCTCATGAAATACCTTGATTTATTGCGATATACAAGTCGGTTTTTGATTACTGAAGAAGTTACTTAGAAAAATTATATTTATTGGTTCTCGGCGACGGGCCGTGGAAGCGCTGGGCGCCCCTGATCATTGGGGGGGCCGGACCTGAAGGGCGCGGCCCGGTGCGACGACCGGACGTTCGTCGGGGGCGTCCTCTGGATCCAGCGCCGCGGCTGGCCTCGACGCGATCCGCCGGAGGCTCCGAGCAGAACGGCGTGCTTCGTCGGTTCGGCTGCCGGAACCGGAGAGGGGGGTGGCGGCAGATCTCCGGGGCGCTGTCGGACGATCCCGGCTTCGAAGACCCGATCGTGGATGCCACCATCGCGCGCGCCCGCCGGCCTTCGGTCGGCGCCGGGGGCCGGCGATCGAGCCGCGTCCGACCCGGCGCTCGGACGTTCGCGCGGCCGGCGGAGCAGTCGGATCCATTTCGCCTTGCACGGCCCAGGCTGCCCGGTTGTGCTTCACCCTCGGCGCGGGCCGGAGGGGCGGTGCGCCTCAGGCCGAGAGCCTGATCACCCACCTTCGGGTCGACATCGTCACGGCCGATGCGGCTTGGGACAGGAATCGCCTGCGCGAAGCCCGTCGCCGGCATCGTCCCAGGACTCGAACCACTGCCCACGCGGCCCGAAGTGCCCGACGATGCAGCTTCACGGGCTCGAGCCGGCCCAGGCATCCAAACCCGTCTTCGCCGCGGCGAGATGGAACACGCTCGTCAGCGCCACCCGAGCAGCACGAGGTAGCCGGAATAGGTGAGGGCGGTGGCCATCAGGGCGAGCGCGGTCGGATCCATGGCGGGCGGATACCGGGGGGAGTCCCGCGCGGCCATCCCGCGATCCGTCGCTGCGGCGGGATGCCCTGGCGCGGGCGGACGCTCAGGCGGCCTGCATCAGCACGAAGTCGTCGGGCACCGCGTCGGTGTGGACGTCGAACTGCGCCAGCAGCGCCGTGCCGAAGCTGGTGGAGATCGCGACGTCGGTGGCGTCGCGGCCGCGCGCGATGACAATGCGGCCGATCCGGCGCGCGTCGTGGCGGGCGTCGAAGGTGTACCAGCGGCCACCGTTCGGGCCGTTCAGGTAGACCTCGAACCAGGCGGAGAAGTCCATCGGGTTGATGTCGACCGGCACGCCGATGTCGCCGAGATAGCCGGTGCAGTAGCGCGCCGGAATGTTCATGCAGCGGCACAGGGCGACGGCGAGGTGCGCGTAGTCGCGGCAGACGCCGACCTGCTGGTTGTAGCCGTCGAAGGCCGAGCGGGTGGCGTCGGCGAGCTGGTAGTCGAAGCGGATGCGCTGGTGCACCCAGGTGACGATCGCCTGCACCCGGGCCCAGCCCTCT
The DNA here is from genome assembly GCF_022829665.1 of Methylobacterium sp. E-041. Taxonomy (NCBI): domain Bacteria; kingdom Pseudomonadati; phylum Pseudomonadota; class Alphaproteobacteria; order Hyphomicrobiales; family Methylobacteriaceae; genus Methylobacterium; species Methylobacterium sp. E-041. Next base: position 27,327 of record NZ_JAKSYQ010000179.1, read on the forward strand.
TGCGTGTTGCCGAACAGCGACCACGCGATGCCGGAGAGCTTGTCGGTCTCGCAATAGCGCGAGCCCAGCAGGAACACGAGCACGTCGTCGGGCAGGTCCGGCACCGCGAATTGCTGCGCGGTCGGCTCGTAGGCGTCGAGCTCGCCGCTGTCGACGATCAGGAAGTCGGCCGACACCGTGATGCGCCCGCCCGGCGACAGCAGCCGCACGCAGGTGTTGCCGAACCCGTCGGTGTAGGTCCGCATCGGCACCGGCGGATCGACCCGCATCGCGTCGGAGGTGAGCAGGTCGATCGCCCGCGAGGGGTGGACGTTGAGCTGGTAGGTGAGCGCCGTCGGGCCGAACGTGTCGTAGCCGATCGTGTAGCCGGTCCGGATCTTCATGGGGCGCTCCGCCGCGAGGAGGAAAGACTTTCCAAATACCGGTAGAGGTGAATGTTCCTCATGCGAAAGTGCCGGAACGGGCATTCGGCGCTCAAAGAGTCGGCAAATGGCGCGGAACCGTCATTCGAGGCTCCCGAAACGTCGGGTGCGTGCCGGCCGGCGGCCGGAACGCGTCGTCGCCGAGGGGCGCGGCGGGCGTCGGTTCACTCCGCCGCGGCCTCGTAGCTGTCGGGGGCCGGGCAGGAGCACATCAGGTTGCGGTCGCCGTAGGCGTTGTCGACGCGGTTGACCGGCGGCCAGTACTTGTCGATGCCGCGCGCGCCCGACGGGAAGCAGGCCGCCTCCCGCGAATAGGGCCGCTCCCAGGCGCCGATCAGGTCCTGGACCGTGTGCGGCGCGTGCTTGAGGGGGTTGTCCGCCCGGTCCGCGCGGCCCTCCTCGATGGCGCGGATCTCGTCGCGGATCGCCAGCATCGCGTCGCAGAAGCGATCGATCTCGGCCTGGGTCTCGGATTCGGTCGGCTCGATCATCAGCGTGCCGGCCACCGGCCAGCTCATGGTCGGCGGGTGGAAGCCGCAATCGATCAGGCGCTTGGCGATGTCCTCGACCGTGATGCCGGCGCTCTTCTGGAAGGGGCGCACGTCGACGATGCACTCGTGCGCGACCCGGCCGTTGGCGCCAGCGTAGAGGATCGGGTAGGCGCGGCCGAGCCGGGCGGCGATGTAGTTGGCGTTGAGGATCGCGACGCGGGTCGCCTGGGCGAGGCCGCGCCCGCCCATCATCAGGCAGTAGCTCCAGGAGATCGGCAGGATCGAGGCCGAGCCGTAGGGGGCCGCCGAGACCGCCCCCTCCTCGCCCGAGCGCGGATCGGAGGGCAGGAACGGGATCAGGTGTGCCTTGACGCCGATCGGCCCCATGCCGGGCCCGCCGCCGCCGTGCGGGATGCAGAAGGTCTTGTGCAGGTTGAGGTGGCTGACGTCGGCGCCGATGTCGCCGGGCCGGGCCAGCCCGACCAGCGCGTTGAGGTTGGCCCCGTCGAGGTACACCTGGCCGCCATGGGCGTGGACGACGTCGCAGAGCTCGCGCACCCGCACCTCGAACACCCCGTGGGTCGAGGGGTAGGTGATCATGCAGGCCGCGAGGTTGTCGGAATGCCGCTCGGCCTTGGCGCGGAAATCCGCGACGTCGATGTTGCCGTTCGCGTCGGCGCCGACGACCACCACGCTCATCCCGCACATCTGCGCCGAGGCCGGGTTGGTGCCGTGGGCCGAGGACGGGATCAGGCAGATCGTCCGGTGCGCCGCGCCGCGGGAGAGGTGGTAGCGCCGGATCGCGAGCAGCCCGGCATACTCGCCCTGCGCGCCGGAATTCGGCTGCATCGAGATCGCGTCGTAGCCGGTGATCGCGCACAGCTTCCCGGACAGGTCGCCGATGAGCTCGTGATACCCGGCGGCCTGATCGGCCGGCACGAACGGATGGATCTCCGAGAATTCCGGCCAGGAGATCGGCAGCATCTCGGCGGTGGCGTTGAGCTTCATCGTGCAGGAGCCGAGCGGGATCATCGCCCGGTCGAGCGCCAGGTCGCGGTCGGCGAGGCGGCGCATGTAGCGCGTCATCTCGCTCTCGGCCCGGTTCATGTGGAAGATCGGGTGCGTGAGGTAGGCGGAGGTGCGGACAAGGCCGTCCGGCAGCCGGGACGCGGGCCAGGCCTCGTCGTAGATCGGATCCGTCGCCCCGAAGGCGCACCAGACCGCCTGCAGGATGTCGGGGCGGGTGCGCTCGTCCACCGTGATGCCGATCCGGTCGTCGCCGACCTTGCGCAGGTTCACCCCGTTGGCGACCGCCTGGGCCAGGATCACGCCCTGGAACGCCCCGACCCGGACGGTGATCGTGTCGAAGAAGTGCTCGGGCTCGACCGTGAAGCCCAACGCCGCGAGCCCCTGGGCGAGGCGCACCGCGTCGCGGTGGACGCGCTGGGCGATGGCCTTCAGCCCGGCGGGGCCGTGGAACACCGCGTACATCGAGGCGATGACGGCGAGCAGCACCTGCGCGGTGCAGATGTTCGAGGTCGCCTTCTCCCGGCGGATGTGCTGCTCGCGGGTCTGCAGCGCGAGGCGGTAGGCACGGTGTCCGTGGGCGTCGACCGAGACGCCGACGAGGCGCCCGGGCAGCGCGCGCTTGTGCGCGTCGCGGGTCGCCATGTAGGCGGCGTGCGGTCCGCCGAACCCCATCGGCACGCCGTAGCGCTGCATCGAGCCGATCGCGATGTCGGCGCCCATCTCGCCGGGCGACCTCAGCAGTGTCAGGGCCAGCGGATCGGCCGCGACCGCGGCGATGGCGCCGGCCGCGTGCAGGGCCGCGATCGGCCGCGAGACGTCGTGGATCGCGCCGCAGACGCCGGGATACTGGAAGATCGCCCCGAAGACCGCTTCCGGGTCGAGGTCGGCGAGGGGATCGCCGACGACGATGCGCCAGCCCATCGGCGCGGCGCGCGTCCGCAGCACCGCGATGGTCTGGGGCAGGCAGTCGCGGTCGACGAAGAAGGCCTCGGCCTTCGAGCTGGCGACGCGGCGGGCCATGCCCATCGCCTCGGCGGCGGCTGTGGCCTCGTCCAGCAGCGAGGCGTTGGCGACGTCGAGGCCGGTGAGGTCGCAGACCAGCGTCTGGAAGTTGATCAGCGCCTCGAGCCGTCCCTGGCTGATCTCCGGCTGGTAGGGCGAGTAGGCGGTGTACCAGGCCGGGTTCTCGAAGATGTTGCGCTGGATCGCCGGCGGCATCGTCGTGCCGTGGTAGCCCTGGCCGATCAGCGAGACGAGGACCCGGTTGCGGTCGGCGATCTCGCGCATCCGCTCGATCGCCCGGCGCTCGGTCAGCGCGGGGCCGAAGGCGAGGTCGTCCGCGAGCGGCCGCGCCTGCCGGATGTCGGGGGGCAGGGTGTCGTCGATCAGCGCCTCCAGGCTCGGGGCCGCGACCACCGAGAGCATCGCGTCGATCTCGGCATGGGTCGGGCCGATGTGGCGGCGGTTGGCGAAGTCGTAGGGGTCGTAAAGCGCGGTCATGGCGGCATCCCGGCTTGGAAGGGCGATAAGGCCGCCGGCGCGTCGGCGCCGGCGGCGGAGCGTCGCAGGCGGTTACTTCGGCAGGGCGGCGTAGGCGGCCTCGTCCATCAGCCCGTCCATCTCGGACGGGTCGTCGAGGCGCAGGCGGTAGAGCCAGCCGGCCCCTTGCGGATCGGTGCCGACGGCGGCCGGGTCGCCCGCCGCCGCGTCGTTGACCGCGACGACCTCGCCCGAGAGCGGGGCGTAGACGTCCGAGGCCGCCTTGACCGATTCGACGACGGCCGCCGCCTCGCCCTTCGACAGCTTGGCGCCGACCTTCGGCAGCTCGATGAAGACGAGGTCGCCGAGCTGCTCGGCGGCATGCGCCGTGATGCCGACGGTGACGACCTCGCCCTCCGCCCTCAGCCACTCGTGCGCGTCGGTGAATCGCAGCATGGTCTTGCTCCTGACGGGATGTTTCAGATCCGGCCGCGCTTGAACCCAGCCGGGACGAAGGGGAGGGGGACGACCCGAACCGGCAGGCGCTGGCCGCGGACCTCGGCGAAGACGCGGGTGCCGTCGGTCCCGAGCGCGACGGGCAGCATCGCCATCGCCGCCGGCGCGCCGAGGCTCGGGCCGAAGCCGCCGGAGGTGACGGTGCCGACGGGCTCGGTGCCGGCCTCCTCGGCAAACAGCGGTGCCCCCGCCCGCACCGGGCTGCGCCCCTCCGGGCGCAGGCCGACGCGGCGGCGGGACGGGCCGGCGGCGATCTCGGCGAGGATCCGGGCGTCGCCCGGGAAGCCGCCGGCGCGCGCGCCGCCGATGCGGCGCACGGACGGGATCGCCCAGGCCAGGCCGGCTTCGACCGGCGAGGTGTCGGGGCCGATATCGGCGCCGTGCAGGCACAGGCCAGCTTCGAGCCGAAGCGAATCGCGGGCGCCGAGCCCGATCGGCATCACCGCCGCGTCCGCGAGCAGGGCCTCGGCGACGGCCTCGGCGGCGACGTCCGGCAGCGAGATCTCGAAGCCGTCCTCGCCGGTGTAGCCGGAGCGGGTCACGAGGCAGGCATGCCCGAGGATCGGAACCTCCGCCGCATCCATGAAGCGCATCGCCGCGACCTGCGGGGCGATGCGCGCCAGGGCGGCTTCCGCCTTCGGGCCCTGGAGCGCGATCAGCGCGCGGTCGAGCGCCGTCGCCGTCACCGCGGCGGGAAGGTAGGCCCGGAGATGGGCGAGGTCGGCCGCCTTGTTGGCAGCGTTGACCACCAGCACCAGCCGGTCGCCGAGATTGCCCACCATCAGGTCGTCGCGGATGCCGCCGGCGGCGTCGGTCAGCAGGCCGTAGCGCTGCCGGCCGGGCTTCAGCCCGACGATGTCGGCCGGGATCAGGGCCTCGAGGGCGCGGGCGGCCTCGGCCGGGTCGTCCGCCGCGAGCGCGATCTGGCCCATATGGGACACGTCGAACAGGCCGGCGTTCGCGCGGGTGTGAATGTGCTCCTTCAGCAGCCCGGCGGGATAGTGCAACGGCATGTCGTAGCCGGAGAACGGCACCATCCGCGCGCCGCGGCGCAGATGCAGGGCGTGCAGCGGGTTGCGCAGCAGGCCGGAAGCGCGGGGGGTGTCGACGGTCGCGAGGGGGTCCGCATGCATCTGGTGTTTCCACGACGACGAGCCGCCGAAGAACGCGGATGCGTTCCTCGGATGCCCCCATCTGTCGCGGTTACCTGAGAGCTTCCCCCGGACGCCGCGTCGGCGGTCTCCGAGGTTTCTCCTTCGGTGGGCGCCAGGTGGCGCCTCTCTCCAGATCGTCCAACGATACGGTGATTGTGCCTGAGAGTTTCCGGGGGTGGTTGCTCCGTCGGCGCCATGATCGGTCGTCGGACCGATCTGGGCTCTCCCGTATCGCTTTATGCGGACGCGGTCAGACTGGCATTCTGCGATGCGGCCGGCAAGCGCCGGCCGGACAACCTGCCCCTGACTGTCACGCTTTCCGCTGCCGGAAGGGGTGTCATCGGCCGGGGAATGTTCGCGCCGCCTTCGAAAACGCGATGGACGCCGCCGGCGCTTCCGGCGATACATCCTGCTAAAGATGCAGGGGAGGGTTGCGTTTGGCACAGGACATCATCCTGTCCACGACCAGGTTGACCAAGGAGTTCAAGGGGTTCCGCGCCGTCAACGGCGTGACGCTCGAGGTTGTGCGCGGCACCATCCACGCGCTGATCGGCCCGAACGGCGCCGGCAAGACCACCTGCTTCAACCTTCTCACCAAGTTCCTCAGCCCCACGGCCGGCGCGATCCATTACAAGGGCCGCGACATCAGCCGCCTGCAGCCGGCCGACGTCGCCCGGCTCGGGCTGGTGCGCTCGTTCCAGATCTCGGCGGTGTTCCCCCACCTCACGGTGATGGAGAACGTCCGCATCGCGCTGCAGCGGCGCAAGCACGGCGACTCCTTCGACTTCTGGCGCGCCGAGACGGTGCTGCGCCGCCTCGATGCCGAGGCCCTGGACCTCGTCGACCAGGTCGGCCTATCGGAATTCGCCGGCCACCAGGCGGTGGAGCTGTCCTACGGCCGCAAGCGCGCGCTCGAGATCGCCACCACCCTGGCGCTCGATCCCGAGATGCTGTTGCTCGACGAGCCGATGGCCGGGATGGGCCACGAGGACGTCGAGCGCACCGCGGCCCTGATCCGGCGGGTCGGCAAGGACCGCACCATCCTGATGGTCGAGCACAACCTGTCGGTGGTCGCCTCGCTCTCCGACCGGATCACCGTGCTCGCCCGCGGCCAGGTGCTGGCGGAGGGCGACTACGCCACCGTGTCGAAGGATCCGCGCGTGATCGAGGCGTATATCGGGGCCGGGCATGGCTGAGGCGGCGCTGAAGACCGTTCCGCGCGCGAGCTCGGACGCCCTGCTGGCGGTGCGCGGCCTGGAGGGCTGGTACGGCGAGAGCCACGTCCTGCACGGGATCGACCTCGACGTGCGGGCCGGCGAGGTGGTGACGCTGCTGGGCCGCAACGGCGCGGGCAAGACCACGACGCTGCGCGCCATCATCGGCATCCTGGCGCGCCGCGCCGGCTCGATCACCTACGAGGGCGTCGAGACGATCGGGATGGCCTCGCGCAACATCGCGCGGCTCGGCCTCGGCTACGTGCCGGAGGAGCGCGGAATCTTCGCGAGCCTCACGGTGGCCGAGAACCTGATGCTGCCGCCGATCGTGAAGCCGGGCGGCATGTCGGTGGCCGAGATCCACACCCTGTTCCCGAACCTCGCGGAGCGGGCCGGCAGCCAGGGCACCAAGCTCTCGGGCGGCGAGCAGCAGATGCTGGCCATCGGCCGCATCCTGCGCACCGGCGCCAAGCTGATCCTGCTGGACGAGCCGACCGAGGGGCTCGCCCCCGTCATCGTCCAGCAGATCGGCCGGACGATCCGGGAGCTGAAGGGCCGCGGCTACACCATTGTTCTCGTCGAGCAGAACTTCCGCTTCGCCCAGACGCTCGCCGACCGCCACGTGGTGATCGAGCAGGGGCGGGTGGTCGACGAGATCGCCAACGACGCGCTTGACGCCAATATCGACAAGCTCCACGCCTATCTCGGGGTCTGAAGACCTCGGGCATCGACGGACTTCTAGAGTCCTCATACGAAGAGAAACGCGACGCACGAGGCCGACGACGGACGGGCACTTGGCCCCGACGCGTAAAACGGCCGGCGCACCGAGGAGGACGGACCGGATGCTGAGACGAATGCTGCTTGCCGCCGCGCTGGGGACCCTGACGGCGGCGGCCGCGCAGGGTCAGACGCCGGTCAAGATCGGCGTGCTCACCGACCGCTCCGGCGTCTACGCCGACATCGCGGGCGAGGGCTCGCTCGTGGCCGCCCGGATGGCGGTCGAGGACTTCAAGGCCGCCGACAAGGGCCTCAAGGTCGAGGTCATCTCGGCCGACCACCAGAACAAGCCCGACGTCGGCTCGGCGATCGCGCGGCAATGGTACGACCGCGACGGCGTCGACATGATCATCGACGGCGTGACCTCCTCCGTGGCCCTGGCGATCAACCAGGTCACCAAGGAGAAGAACAGGACCTTCATCGACACCGGCGCCGGCACCGCCGACCTCACCGGCGTGCAATGCACCCCCAACACCGTGCACTGGGTCTACGACACGGTGGCGCTCGCCAACGGCACCGGCGGCGCCATGGTCAAGCGCGGCGGCGACACCTGGTTCTTCCTCACCGCCGACTACGTCTTCGGCCAGACGCTCCAGCGCGACACCACCGCGGTCGTCACCAAGAACGGCGGCAAGGTCGTCGGCTCGGTCAAGACCCCGTTCCCGACCGCCGACTTCTCCTCGTTCCTGCTGCAGGCGCAGGGGTCGGGCGCCAAGGTGATCGGGCTCGCCAACGCCGGCGGCGACACCATCAACGCGATCAAGCAGGCCGGCGAGTTCGGCATCACCGAGGGCGGGCAGGCGCTGGCCGGCCTCCTCGTCTTCTCCTCCGACGTGCATTCGCTCGGCACCAAGGTGGCCCAGGGGCTCGTCCTGACCGAGCCGTTCTACTGGGACCTCACCGACGCCACCCGCGCCTTCTCGGACCGCTTCGCCAAGCAGATGGGCGGCAAGAAGCCCACCGCCAACCATGCCGGCGTCTACGCAGGCACGCTCCACTACCTCAAGGCGGTGGAGGCGCTGAAGGCGGCCTCCGACGGCGCCAGGGTCGTCGCCAGGATGAAGGACATGCCGACCGACGACCCGCTGTTCGGCAAGGGCACGATCCGCGTCGACGGGCGCAAGATCCACGACATGTACCTGTTCGAGGTCAAGAAGCCCGCCGAGTCCAAGGGCGAGTGGGACCTCTACAAGCTGCTGGCCACCATCCCCGGCAACGAGGTGTTCCGCCCGCTGAACGAGGGCGGCTGCCCCCTCGTAAAGGGCTGAGCGGTTGGCGTTCTCCCGCGGCGCACGGCGCGCCGCGGCGTCGGGGCAGACGATGGCTGGGTTGCGATGACCACGATCTTCGGCGTGCCGATGCAGGCGCTGTTCGGCCAGCTCCTGCTCGGGCTGATCAACGGCTCGTTCTACGCGATCCTCAGCCTGGGGCTGGCGATCATCTTCGGGCTCCTGAACATCATCAACTTCGCCCACGGGGCGCTGTACATGATGGGCGCCTTCGTCGCCTGGATGCTGCTCAACTACCTCGGGGTCAACTACTGGTGGGCGCTGGCCCTGGCACCGCTCCTCGTCGGCGCCTTCGGCATCGTGCTCGAGCGGGTGCTGATCGCGCGCCTGTACAAGCTCGACCACCTCTACGGCCTGCTGCTGACCTTCGGCATGGCGCTGATCATCCAGGGGCTGTTCCGCAACTACTACGGCGTCTCGGGCCTGCCCTACGCGATCCCGCCGGAACTCTCCGGCGGGCAGCGCCTGCCGTTCATGTTTCTGCCGAACTACCGCGCCTGGGTCGTGGTCGCGTCGCTGGCCGTGTGCCTGGCCACTTGGCTCGTCATCGAGAAGACCAAGCTCGGCTCGTACCTGCGCGCGGCAACCGAGAACCCGACCCTGGTCCAGGCCTTCGGCGTCAACGTGCCCCTGTTCCTGACCCTGACCTACGGCTTCGGCGTCGCGCTCGCAGGCTTCGCCGGGGTGCTCGCTGCGCCGATCTACTCGGTCAACCCCAACATGGGCGCCGACATCATCATCGTGGTCTTCGCCGTGGTGGTGATCGGCGGCATGGGCTCGATCCTCGGCTCGGTCATCACCGGGTTCGGCCTCGGGCTGATCGAGGGGCTGACCAAGGTGTTCTATCCCGAGGCCTCGGCCACCGTGATCTTCGTGATCATGGTGCTGGTGCTGCTGGTGAAGCCCGCCGGCCTGTTCGGGCGGGCGGCCTGATGCGCCAGCCCACGCCGACGAGCGCCGAGGCCGGCCCGCCCACGCGCGGTCGGCGGCAAGCGCGACCGCGCGTCGCCGCAGGTGCGGCGGACGCCATCGGCCGTTCACGGTCGATGGCCATCCAGACAGACGGATTCTGACATGGCCGACACCGCCGCCCTCGCTCCCGCGGACGCCGCCATCGCCCCGGTCATTTCCGAAGGCAGGGACGACCGCGCCCTGCATCGCAGGATCATGCTCGGCATCGCCGTGTTCCTCGCGGTGGCGCCGTTCGTGCTCTACCCCGTGTTCCTGATGAAGGTGCTGTGCTTCGGGCTGTTCGCGCTCGCGTTCAACCTTCTGCTCGGCTACGGCGGCCTGCTCTCCTTCGGGCACGCCGCGTATTTCGGGATGGCGAGCTATCTCTGCGCCTACGCGGCCAAGGTCTGGGGCCTGAGCCCGGAACTCGCGATCCTCTGCGGCACGCTGACGGCGGCGCTGCTCGGGCTGGTCTTCGGGGCGCTCGCGATCCGGCGCCAGGGCATCTACTTCTCGATGATCACGCTGGCGCTCGCGCAGATGGCGTTCTTCTTCTCGCTCCAGGCCAAGTTCACCGGCGGCGAGGACGGGATCCAGGCGGTGCCGCGCGGCGCCCTGTTCGGCACGATCAGCCTCGCCGACGACCGCGCACTCTACGGCCTCGTGGCTCTGGTGTTCATGGGCGGCCTGCTGCTGATCTATCGCATCATCCACTCGCCGTTCGGGCAGGTGCTGAAGGCGATCCGCGACAACGAGCCCCGCGCGATCTCGCTCGGCTACCGGGTGAACCAGTACAAGCTCGCGGTGTTCGTGCTCTCGGCGACGCTCGCGGGGCTCGCCGGCTCCACCAAGGCGATCGTGTTCCAGCTCGCCTCCCTCACCGACGTGCACTGGGCGATGTCGGGCGAGGTGGTGCTGATGACGCTGGTCGGCGGCATGGGCACGGTGTTCGGGCCGATCATCGGCGCGCTGGTGATCGTCACGATGGAGACCTACCTTGCGCAGTTCGGCGCCTGGGTGACGATCATCCAGGGCGTGGTCTTCGTGCTCTGCGTGCTGCTGTTCCGCGAGGGCATCGTCGGCCTGATCGCGCGGATCACCCGGCGTCCGCTGTGACCCGGGCCGGCGGAGGCGCGGGGAGGGTGGGCGCATGAGCCCGTTCGAAACCGGGCTCGACCGCTCGGCCGCGAACTGCGCGGCGCTGACGCCCGTGAGCTTCCTGGCGCGCGCCGCCGACGCCTTCGCCGACCGCTTGGCGGTGATCGACGGCGACCGGCGCCTGACCTACCGCGCGCTCGACGCCCGCTGCCGCCGCCTCGCCGCGGCGCTGGGGGGGCGCGGGATCGGCCGGCTCGACACGGTGGCGATCCTGGCCGGCAACGTGCCCGCGATGATCGAGGCGCACTTTGCCGTGCCGATGCTCGGCGGGGTGCTGAACCCGCTCAACACCCGCCTCGACGCCGCCACGCTCGCCGCCTCGCTGACCCATGGCGGGGCGCGGGCGCTGATCGTCGACGCGCCGTTCCGGGCGCTCGCCGCCGAGGCGCTGGAGGCCGTCCCGAACCCGATCCTGGTGATCGCCGTGGACGACCCCGGGGGCGGCGGCCTCGCCTACGAGGACCTCGTCGCGGAGGGCGACCCGGACTTCGTCGGGCCGGGGCCGGACGACGAGTGGCAGTCGCTCTGCCTGCTCTACACCTCGGGCACCACCGGCGACCCGAAGGGCGCGGTCTACAGCCACCGCGGCGCCTACCTCCAGGCCCTCGGCAACGCGCTCACCTTCGGGCTCTCGCCGGGCAGCGTCTATCTCTGGACGCTGCCGATGTTCCATTGCAGCGGCTGGTCCTACCCCTGGGCGGTGGTGGCGGCCGGCGGCACCCAGGTCTGCCTGCGCCGGGTCGAGCCGGCTGCGATCTATCGGGCGATCGCCGAGCACGGCGTCACGCATCTGTGCGGCGCGCCGATCGTGCTGTCGATGATCGTCAACGCCCCCGCGGACGTGCGCAGGCCGTTCCCGCAGCGGGTGCGCTGCGCGACGGGCGGCGCCGCGCCGCCCTCGACCGTGATCGCCGCGATGGAGGCGGCCGGCTTCGCGGTGACCCACCTCTACGGCGCCACCGAAAGCTACGGCCCGGCGACGATCTGCGTGCCCGGCCCCGACTGGGACCGGTTGGAGCCCGGCGAGCGCCACCGCCGCATGGCCCGCCAGGGCGTGGCGCTGCCGACGGTCGAGGCCGTGCGCGTCGTCGATCCCGGAACGCTGGCGGCGGTGCCGCGGGACGGCGCCACGGTCGGCGAGATCGCCCTGCGCGGCAACACCGTGATGAAGGGCTACCTCAAGAACCCCGAGGCGACGGCCGCGACGCTTCGCGACGGCTGGTACCTCTCGGGCGACCTCGCGGTGCAGCACCCCGACGGGCAGATCGAGATCAAGGACCGCGCCAAGGACATCATCATCTCCGGCGGCGAGAACATCTCCAGCCTGGAGATCGAGGAGGTCCTGACCCGCCACCCCGCGGTGATGCTCGCCGCCGTGGTGGCGCAGCCCGACGCCAAATGGGGCGAGAGCCCCTGCGCCTTCCTGGAGCTCAAGGCCGGCGCGACCCCGCCGAGCGAGGCCGAGATCGTCGCCTTCTGCCGGGCCGGCCTCGCCCGCTTCAAGGTGCCGAAGCGGATCGTGTTCGGCCCCCTGCCGAAGACCGCCACGGGCAAGATCCAGAAGTTCGTGCTGCGCGAGCAGGCCCGCGCGCCGTAGACGCGCGCCCCGGCAAGGCGTCGCTCCGGACACGATCGGATACACGCCGTTACGCTTCGTTAACCATCCGCTCGCCATCCTGTGGCCTTCAAGCCGGGAGCGACCGTGGTGACCCAGACCCTGACCCTCAGCTTCGACGACCCCACCGCCGAGTGCCCGCTGCCGCCCGACGCGCTGGGCCGGATCTCCCGCGCCGACCCGGAGACCGTGTCGGCGATGGTCTGCGAGATCCCCGAGGCGACCCGCGCGCGGCTGGCGGTCTACCTCTACGGCCGCAGCCACACCCACGAGCTCGGCATCCGGATCGCGGCCACCTGCGACGGCGCGGTGCTGCGCCGCGCCGCCGGCCTCGTCGGCAACACCCTCTACGACCTGTCGCGCCGCCCCTACGCTGCCCCGAGCTACGGCAACCACCGTTCGCAGGGCAGCCGGATCAGCCTCGGCGGTCCGCGCCTCGACAGCCGCCGCGGCTAGAGCGGTTGCCCTCATCGATCGATCGCGGAAACGAGTCTGACCTGCTGAGGGGCCGCATGTTCGTCACGCAGGCCGGCATCCGCCGCCCTTGAGGATGCTCCGCGGCGGTACGGACGGCACAGGACGTGGTACGGCCGGCCCCTCTGCGAGGGATGCCGCCATGTCGTGGATCAGCCTCACCCGGTTGCGGCTTCGCGGCTGGCGGTTCGTGCCCGGATTCGCGTGGTACGCGATCCGGTCGAGCCGGCAGGCCTCCAGGGCCGCCGGCTACCGCGACGGCGCGCTGCTCAACGACGCCAAGCTGACCTTCTGGACCGTCACCGCCTGGACCGACGAGGCGGCGATGCGCGCCTACGTGCTGGCCGGCGACCACCGCGCGGCGATGGGCAAGCTCAGCCGCTGGTGCGACGAGGCCTCGGTCGCCCACTGGATCGCGCCGGGCCTGCCGGACTGGCCCGAAGCCGACCGGCGGATGCGCGAGACCGGCCGGCCCTCCAAGGTCCGCCATCCGTCGCCCGCGCACGCGGCGCTCGCCTACGATCCGCCGCGCACGACCCGCGGCGGACGGCTTCCCCGGGCGGCCGGCTGAGCCGGACCGCTCAGCCCGGTTTCCGCTCGTCGGCCTTCAGCTCCGGGAAGTCCGACTGCGCGAAGGCCAAGCCCCGGAACGGGTCGTCGGTGGTGCCGTCGTGCTCCAGGCGCCGGAGCTGGACCCGGCGGATCTTGCCGGAGATGGTCTTGGGCAGCTCCGCGACGAACTCGATCGCCCGCAGCCGCTTGAACGTCGCGAGCCGCGCGTTGGTGAAGCGGAAGATGTCGAGGGCGGTCTCCCGCGTCGCCTCCGCGCCGTCGACGAGCGACACGAAGGCCTTCGGGATCGTGTAGCGGATCGCGTCGGGCGCCGGCACCACCGCCGCCTCGGCCACCGCCGCATGCGCGATCAGCACGCTCTCCAGCTCGAACGGGCTGATGCGGTAGCCGGAGGACTTGAACACGTCGTCGGCGCGCCCGACGAAGGTCAGGGTTCCGTCCGGCTCGACGAAGGCGACGTCGCCGGTGCGGTAGAGCGGTCCGTCCGCGCCGGAAAGGTGGCCGGCGCCGTCGTCGTAGCCCTGCATCAGGCCGGCCGGGCGGTGCTCGCCGAGGGCGAGGCAGACCTCGCCCTCGCCCGCCGGCTGATCGTCGATGTCGAGGATGCGGACCGTGTAGCCCGGCAGCGGCCGGCCCATGGCGCCGGGCTTCACCGTCTGGCCCGGGGTGTTGGCGACCTGGGCCGTGGTCTCGGTCTGGCCGTAGCCGTCGCGGATGGTCAGGCCCCAGGCGTCGCGCACCCGCTCGATCACCTCCGGGTTCAGCGGCTCGCCGGCGGCGCAGACCTCGCGCAGCGCCAGGTCGTGCCCGGTCAGGTCCTCCTGGATCATCAGCCGCCACACCGTCGGCGGCGCGCACAGGGTGGTGACGCGGCAGCGGGCGAGCACCGCGAGCAGGGCAGGGGCCGAGAACGGCGCCTGGTTGACCACGAACACCGTGGCGCCGGCGTTCCAGGGGGCGAAGACCGAGGACCAGGCGTGCTTGGCCCAGCCGGGGGAGGAGACGTTGCAATGGACGTCGCCGGGCTGCAGCCCGAGCCAGTACATCGTCGACAGGCTGCCGACCGGATACGAGCGGTGGCTGTGCCGCACGAGCTTGGGCTTCGCCGTGGTGCCGGAGGTGAAGTACAGCAGGAACGGGTCGTCGGCGCCGGTCGCCGCGTCGGGCGCGAACGCGTCGGAGGCCGAGAATGCGGCCGCGTAGGGCTGCCAGCCGGGCGCGGCCGGCCCGGTCGTCAGGCGCACCACCGGCCCCAGGTCGACGCCCTCGAACTTCGGCACCTGATCGGCCCCGGCCACGATCAGCCGCGGCCGCCCGCGGTCGAGCCGGTCGGCGAGCTCGCCGTCGGTCAGCAGCGTGGTCGCCGGGATCACGATCGCCCCGAGCTTCATCGCCGCCAGCATCGTCTCCCACAGGGCCGGCACGTTGCCGAGCAGCAGCAGCAGGGTGTCGCCGCGTCGCAGGCCCAGCGACCGCAGGCGGTTGGCGACCTGGTTCGAGCGCCGGCTCATCTGCGAGAACGAAACCTTCGTCTCCGCCCCCGAGGCCGCGTCGACGATCCACAGGGCAGGGCGGTCGCGGGTCTCCGGGCGGGTCGCGAGATCCGCGTCGAACCAGTCGAGCGCCCAGTTGAACGCCGCCGCGTCCGGCCATCGGAAGCCCGCATAGGCCGCCGCGTAGTCGGTGCGGCGGGCCAGAAGAAAGTCGCGGGACTCGCGAAAGCTCGGCATCGGCGTTCTCCCTGGTTTTCGGTGGCTTTTCCGTTGTCTTGTGTTCGATCAGTCTTTTGCTGAACTGAAGCTTCGGCGGAGCCTCTTTCCCCTCTGCGGGGGCTATCACGTCCGCCCGGCTCGCGCGTTTCGGTTCGAAAACCCCCACCGTCCTCCCGGGGCGCCGGAGGCGAGCCCGGGATGACGGGGCGGGGCCGGATGAGTTTCGCTCGAGGCCGGGACGATGCGTGAAGACGATCGGCCTCCGTAGCGAGAAGTGGCGCTACCCGTGCGTGAACTTGGGCGCGCGCTTCTCGACGAAGGCGGCCATGCCCTCCTTCTGGTCCTGGGTGGCGAACATCGCGTGGAACACCCGCCGCTCGAAGCGCACGCCTTCCGTGAGCGTGGTCTCGTAGGCGCGGTTGACCGCCTCCTTGGTCATCATCGCGATCGGCTTGGACATACCGGCGATGGTCTCGGCGACCCGCATCGCCTCCGCGACGAGCCCGTCGGCGGGCACGACCCGCGAGACCAGCCCGGCCCGCTCGGCCTCGGCCGCATCCATCATCCGGCCGGTCAGGCACATCTCCATCGCCTTGGCCTTGCCGACGAACCGGGTCAGCCGCTGGCTGCCGCCGATTCCGGGCATCACCCCGAGCTTGATCTCCGGCTGGCCGAACTGCGCGGTGTCGGCGGCCAGGATCAGGTCGCACATCATCGCGAGCTCGCAGCCGCCGCCGAGCGCGAAGCCGGCCACGGCCGCGACGATCGGGGTCCGCAGGGCCGTGAAGCGCTCCCAGTCGGCGAAGCGGTCGCCGGCATACATCTCGGCATAGGTCGCCGCCTGCATCTCCTTGATGTCGGCGCCGGCGGCGAAGGCCTTGGCCGACCCGGTGATGACGATGCAGCCGATCCCCGGATCGGCATCGGCGGCGGTCGCCGCCGCGATCAGCGCGCGGGTGAGCTGCGCGTTGATCGCGTTCAAGGCCTTGGGCCGGTTCAGGGTGATGAGCCGGACGCGCCCGCGCGTCTCGATGAGGATCGTCTCGTCCCCGGTCAGATTCTCCGGCATGGTCAAACCTCCTCGCGCGGTCCGCGCAGCATCTGGACGATCGCCGAGAAATCCTGCCCGCCGTGGCCTTGCGCGTCGAACCGGGCATAGAGGCGCTCGGCCTCGGCGCCGAGGGGCGTCGCGGCGCCGGCCGTCCCGGCGGCTTCTTGCGCGAGGCGCAGGTCCTTCAGCATCAGGGCGGCAGCGAAGCCCGGCCGGTAGCCGCTGTTGGCGGGCGAGGTCGGCACCGGCCCCGGCACCGGGCAATAGGTGGTGAGCGACCAGCACTGCCCGGACGAGACCGAGGCCACGTCGAACAGGGCCTGCTGCGAGAGCCCGAGCTTCTCGCCGAGCGCGAAGGCCTCGCACACGCCGATCATCGAGATGCCGAGGATCATGTTGTTGCAGATCTTGGCGGCCTGGCCGGCGCCGGCCGCGCCGCAATGGAACACGCTCCGGCCCATCCGCTTCAGGATCGGCTCGGCGGCGGCGAAGGCCTGTTCCGAGCCGCCGGCCATGAAGGTCAGCGTCCCGGCCTTGGCGCCCCCGGTGCCGCCGGAGACCGGCGCGTCGATCGCGGCGCAGGAGCGCGCCTCGGCCAGGGCGTGGGCCTCTCGGGCGCTCGCGACGTCGACCGTCGAGGAATCGATCAGCAGGGTGCCGGCGGGGACCGCTCCGGCGACCTGCGACCAGACCTCGACCACGTGCCGGCCGGCCGGCAGCATCGTCACCACCGCGGACGCGCCCTCGACCGCCTCCAGCACCGAGCCGGCGACGGCGACGCCCTCGGCCCGCGCCGCCTCCAGCGAGGCCGGGGCGAGGTCGAACCCGCGGACCGCGTGCCCGGCGCGGACGAGGTTGGCCGCCATCGGGCCGCCCATGTTGCCGAGCCCGATGAAGGCGATGGTCTGGGGCCGCGTCGTCATGGGTTCCTCCCGTATGTCTCTCACGGCGGCGCTCTGCCTGGAGCACGACCGATCCTTGTTCCTTGCTCCCATCCCCCCCTCATCCTGAGGTGCCGGAGCGAAGCGGAGGCCTCGAAGGAGAGATCTAGGTCCCGCTGCGATCCCTGGAGCCCTCCTTCGAGGCCCGCTGGCGCGGGCGCCTCAGGATGAGGGGGCAGGGTGGGACAAGACGTCGTCCGGCACCGAAAAGACCGGGGCCGCCCGCGGCGCGAGCCAGCCGGCGATCCGTTCGGGGTCGACCGCGTCGAGGGTCGGCGGCGACCAGCGCGGCGCCTTGTCCTTGTCGATCACCGCCGCGCGGATGCCCTCGCGAAAATCCCCCTCCGCCAGCAGGGCGAGGGACGCGTGGAACTCGCGCTCCAGGCAGGCCTCCAGCGTCGTCGCCGCGCGGCCGAGACGCAGCAGGCGCAGCGTCAGCACGAGGCTCGACGGCGACTTCTCCAGCAGCGTCGCGCGCGTCCGCCCGGCGAATTCGGAGCCTTCGCCGGCGAGCGCGGCCAGGATGTCCTCGACGCGATCGTGCGCGAAGCAGCGGTCGATGACGGCTTGCGCCGCGGCGAGCGGGGCCGGCCCCGGCGTGACGGCGCGCGCGTCGATCGCCGCCCGGACGGTGGCGTGGCCGGCCTCCGGGGCGAGGGCGGCGAGCGCCTCGATCAGGGCGGGCAGCGTCGCTGCGGGCACGCAGGCGTCGGCGAACCCCGCGAAGATCGCGTCGGCCGCGCCCATGGGCTCGCCGGTCAGCCCGAGATAGGTCCCGGTCTCGCCGGGCACGCGCGGCAGCAGCCAGGTGCCGCCGACGTCGGGCAGGTAGCCGATGCCGGTCTCCGGCATGGCGATGCGGGAGCGCCCGGTGACGACGCGGTGGCCGGCATGGCCCGACAGCCCGACGCCGCCGCCCATGGTGATCCCGTCCAGGATCGCCACGAACGGTTTTTCGTAATGCGCGATCCGCGCATCGAGGCGATACTCGTCGCGCCAGAAGTTCTCGGCGGAGCTTGAACCCGCGCTCTCGTAGAGCGAGCGCAGGTCGCCGCCGGCGCACAGGCCGCGCTCGCCTTCGCCGGTGAGCAGGATCGCGGCGACGCCTTCGTCGGCGGCGAAAAGATCGAGGGCGGCATCGATCGCGCCGACCATGCCGTGGGTCAGCGCGTTCAAGGCCTTCGGCCGGTTCAGGCGGATGCGCCCGAGCGTGCCGACGCGCTCGACGAGGATGTCGGGCATCAGCGCCCCCCGAGCAGCGCGCGGGCGATGATCACCCGCATGATCTCGTTGGTGCCCTCCAGGATCTGGTGGACGCGCAGATCCCGGACGATCTTCTCGATGCCGTACTCGGCGAGATACCCGTAGCCGCCGTGGAGCTGCAGCGCCTCGTTGGCGACGTGGAACGCGGCGTCCGTCACGTGGCGCTTGGCCATGGCGCAGAGCTTGGTCGCCTCCGGCGCCCTGGCGTCGAGGGCGGCGGCCGCGTGGCGCAGGAACGCGCGGGCGACCTCGAGCTCGGTCGCCATGTCGGCCAGCCGGAACTGCAGCGCCTGGAAGTCCGAGAGCTTCTGGCCGAAGGCGCGGCGGTCGCCCATGTAGGCGAGCGTCCGGTCGAGGGCCGATTGCGCGCCACCCAGCGCGCAGGCGGCGATGTTGAGGCGGCCGCCGTCGAGCCCGGCCATGGCGTAGCGGAAGCCGTCGCCCTCGGCGCCCAGCCGGTTCTCGACGGGCACCCGGCACTGGTCGAAGCGCACCGCGCGGGTCGGCTGGGCGTTCCAGCCCATCTTGCGCTCGTCGGCGCCGAAGGAGAGGCCGGGCGTGCCCTTCTCGACGACGATCGCCGAGACGCCCTTCGCGCCCTCGCCTCCGGTCCGGGCCATGACGAGGTAGAGGTCGCTGGCGCCGGCGCCCGAGATGAACTGCTTCTCGCCGGTCAGCACGTAGGCGTCGCCGTCGCGGACCGCGCGGGTTCGGAGCGCCGCGGCATCCGAGCCCGAGCCGGCCTCGGTCAGGCAATAGCTGGCGATCCTGTCCATCCGCGTCAGCGACGGCAGCCAGCGCCGGCGCTGCGCCTCGCTGCCGAAGGCGTCGATGATCCAGGACGACAGGTTGTGGATCGAGAGGAAGGCCGCCACCGTCGGGCAGCCTTCGCCCAGAGCCTCGAAGATCAGGCTGGCGTCGACGCGGCTCAGGGCCGATCCGCCGACATCCTCGCGGATGGTGATCGCGGCCATGCCGAGAGCTGCCGCCGCGCGAAGAGTCTCGACGGGGAAGTGCTTGCGCGCGTCCCAGTCGAGGGCGTGCGGCGCGATGTGCTCGCGCGCGAAGTTCTGGGCCATCTCCCGGATGGCGACCTGATCCTCGTCGAGCCCGAAGCGCATGGCATCAAGTCCTTGGCTGGACGGTTCTCCCTCCCCCGCAGAGGGGGGAGGGTCGGTTCACCGCATCGTCGGGATCGAGAACTCCGCGCCGCTCTTGATGCCCGAGGGCCAGCGCTGCGTCACGGTCTTGGTCTTGGTGTAGAAGCGGATCGCGTCGGGCCCGTGCTGGTTCAGGTCGCCGAAGCCCGAGCGCTTCCAGCCGCCGAAGGTGTGGTAGGCGATCGGCACCGGGATCGGCACGTTGACGCCGACCATGCCGACGTTGACCCGGGCGGTGAAGTCGCGCGCCGCGTCGCCGTCCTGGGTGAAGATCGCGACGCCGTTGCCGTACTGGTGGGTGGAGGGTAGGGCCAGCGCCTCCTCGTAGTCCTTGGCCCGCACGACCGAGAGGACCGGGCCGAAGATCTCCTCCTTGTAGATCGTCATGTCGGCGGTGACGCGGTCGAACAGGCAGCCGCCCATGTAGAAGCCGTTCTCGTAGCCCTGCAGGGTGAAGCCGCGGCCGTCGACGGCGAGCTCGGCGCCCTCCTGGAGGCCGGTCTCGATGTAGCCCTTCACCCGCGCCACCGCCTCGGCGGTGACCATCGGGCCGTAATCGGCCGAGCCGTCGTGCGAGGGGCCGATCTTAAGGCTCTCCACCCGCGGCACCAGGCGCTCCATCAGCCGGTCGGCGGTGCCCTCGCCGACGGGGACGGCGACCGAGATCGCCATGCAGCGCTCGCCGGCCGAGCCGTAGCCGGCGCCGATCAGCGCGTCGACGGCCTGGCCCATGTCGGCGTCGGGCATGATGATCATGTGGTTCTTGGCGCCGCCGAAGCACTGGGCGCGCTTCCCCGTCTGCGCGGAGCGGACGTAGATGTACTCGGCGATCTGCGAGGAGCCGACGAAGCCCACCGCCTTGATGTCCGCGTCGTCGAGGATCGCGTCGACCGCCTCCTTGTCGCCGTTGACGACGTTGAGGATGCCCGGCGGCAGACCGGCCTCCAGGAAGATCTCGGCGATGCGCATCGGAACGCCGGGGTCGCGCTCGGACGGCTTGAGGATGAAGGCGTTGCCGCAGGCGATGGCCGGGGCGCATTTCCAGAGCGGGATCATCGCGGGGAAGTTGAACGGCGTGATGCCGGCGACCACGCCCAGCGGCTGGCGCAGGGAGTAGACGTCGATGCCGGGGCCGGCGCCTTCCGTGAACTCGCCCTTCAGCAGGTGCGGGATGCCGCAGGCGAACTCCACCACCTCGACACCGCGCTGGATGTCGCCCTTGGCGTCGGGCACGGTCTTGCCGTGCTCGGAGGCCAGCAGCTCGGCGAGCGAATCCGTCTCGCCGCGGATCAGCTCGAGGAAGCGCATCATCACGCGGGCGCGCTTCTGCGGGTTGGTCGCGGCCCAGGCGGCTTGCGCGTCGCGGGCGTTCTCGACCGCCGCGCGAAGCTCGGCGCGGCTCGCCAGGGCGACGCGGGCCTGGACCTCGCCGGTCGAGGGAAGGAACACGTCGGCGAAGCGGCCGCTGGTGCCCGCGACGGTCTTGCCGCCGATGAAATGCCCGATCGTGCGCATGTGCGCCTCTCCTGTGCTCGTTTCCTCAGATCCGGCCGGCGCGACGGCCGGCCGATTTTGAGCGGACCATAGCAGCGCCGATCGGGCGATAAAGCTGGACCTGCTCGCAGCCGTTGTGCATCGATGCACAGCGCCATCCCCGTCGGACCCAGCCCGTGAGCCTCAAGAAGACCCGCAACTGGGACGACCTGCGCTTCTTCCTCGCCGTCGCCCGCACCGGCACGCTGACGGCCGCGGCGGCGCAGACCGGCACCGAGCACACCACCGTGGCCCGGCGCATCCTGGCCCTGGAGGAGGGGCTCGACCGCCGGCTCTTCCACAAGAGCAACCTCGGCTACGCGCTGACCGAGGCCGGCGAGGCGCTGCTCGGGACGGCGGAGGCGATGGAGAGCGCCTTCGTCTCGGGCTCGGCGGCCGGCGGCACCGGGCGGAGCGTCGCGGGCACGGTGCGGATCGGCGCGCCGGACGGGTTCGGCAGCGTGTTCCTCGCGCCGCGGATGCACCGCCTGACCGAGGCCCATCCCGGGCTCGAGATCGAGATCATGGCGACCGCGCGGATCTTCAGCCTGTCGAAGCGCGAGGCGGACATCGTCGTCAGCCTGTCGGCGCCGCAGCAGGCGCGGGTGGTGACGCGGCGGCTCACCGACTACCGGCTCTTCGTCTACGGGTCGAAGGCCTACCTCGACGCGGCCGAGCCGATCCGGACGGCGGCCGACCTCGGGCGGCACCCGTTCGTCAGCTACATCGAGGACATGCTGTTTGCGCGGGAGCTCAACTACCTCAACGTGATCGGGCCGGGCGCCAGCGCGCGGCTGCGCTCGACGAACCTGCTTGCCCAGGTGCACGCCACGCTCGCCGGTGCCGGCCTGTGCATCGTGCCGGCCTTCATCGCGGCCGCCCATCCCGGCCTCGTGCCGGTGCTGCCGGACGCGCTGTCGCTGACGCGGGCCTTCCACATGCACATCCACGAGGACCACCGGAAGGCCGCCCACATCCGCGAGGTGGCGGCCTTCATCGTCGGCGCGGTCGAGGCGGCGCAGGCGCTGTTCTCGCGGGCGGGATAGTGCGTCGCACCGGCAAGCTCAGGCAGGATACTGCGCGCCGGATGTCGCGCGACGGGCGCCGACCGGGCTTGTCCTCGCGCCCGCGCAGCCGCTAGCCTGCCTTTCGTATTCTGCGTTCATTCGCGCGCGTCCCCTCGGCGCGTCCCTTTGGAAAGACGGATCCAACGCCATGATCAGCGCCATCGCCCTGCCGCGGCTGATGCGGATCGGAGCCGGTGCGTGCGGGCTGCTGCCGGAGGTGCTGGGGCAGCTCGGGCTGTCCCGGCCGTTCGTCGTCACCGATCCCTACCTCGCCGACAGCGGCCGGGCGGGGCGGCTCGTCGAGCGCCTGGCGGCGGCCGGCATCCGGGCCGGGCTGTTCTCGCAGACCGTGCCGGACCCGACCGTGGCCTCGGTGGAGGCGGCTTTGGCCGCGCTCAAGGCCGGCGACCACGATTGCGTCGTCGGCTTCGGCGGCGGCAGCCCGATGGACACGGCCAAGGCCGTCGCGGTGCTGGCCCGCCACGGCGGCCACATGCGCGACTACAAGGCGCCCCACAGCCAGGACGCGCCCGGCCTGCCGATCCTGGCGATCCCCACCACCGCCGGCACCGGCTCGGAGGCGACGCGCTTCACCATCGTCACCGACGGGGCCACCGACGAGAAGATGCTGTGCGCCGGCCTCGCCTACCTGCCGGTGGCGGCGCTGGTCGATTACGAGCTGACCCTGAGCAAGCCCGCGCGGCTCACCGCCGATACCGGGATCGACGCGCTGACCCACGCGATCGAGGCCTACGTCTCGCGGAAATCCAACCCGTTCTCGGACGGGTTCGCGCTCGCCGCGATGCGGGCGATCGCGCCGAACCTGCGCCGGGTCTGGACCGATCCGGGCGACCGGGCTGCGCGGGAGGCGATGATGTTCGGCGCGACGCAAGCAGGCATCGCCTTCTCCAACAGCTCGGTGGCCCTCGTCCACGGGATGAGCCGGCCGATCGGCGCGCATTTCCACGTGCCGCATGGGCTTTCGAACGCGATGCTGCTGCCGGCCGTCACCGCCTTCTCGGCGCCGGGCGCGCCCGGGCGCTACGCCGCCTGCGCCCGGGCGATGGGCGTGGCGCGGGAGGGCGACGACGAGCGCAACGCGGTCTCCCGCCTGATCGCCGAGCTGCAGAACCTCAACGACGACCTGCAGGTGCCGACGCCCGGCGACTACGGCATCGACGAGGCCCGGTGGAACGGCCTGATCCCGACCATGGCGGCGCAGGCCCTGGCCTCGGGCTCGCCCGGCAACAACCCGGTGGTGCCGGACGCGGAGGCGATCGCGACGCTGTACCGCCAGGTCTGGGCCGCCTGAGCGGGACGGGCGGGGCAGCGGGATGCGGGCGGCTGCCGGCTCAGGCGGCCTGGCCGCCGTAGGTCGCGAACGAGGACTCGACCTTGTCCGCGAGCGCCGGCTCGACCTCGGCCGAGACCTTGAGGCGCCCGGCGAGCTTCGGCTCGCCGTCGGTGTGGGTCTTCTCGACGCGGCCGTCCTCGATGTCGGCGCCCGCGGTCTCGGTGCCGGCGCTGTTCTCGTCCGAGACCGGCGCGATGGTCACGGCCTTGCGGTCGATCTTGTGCTCCTGGACGAGGTGCTCGACCGCCATCTCGGCGTCGCGGCGGGTCTCGAACGTGGCGGCGATGATCTTCGACATGGATCTGGCTCCGATGGCGGGGCGGTCCGGCCCCGCGGGGGTTCCGCCGTCAATCGCAGGCGCGGCGCTCCGTTCCGGATCGCCGCGCCTCGTGCGTCAGTACATCGGCGTGCCGCCGGTGACGGGCACCAGGGCGCCGGACATGTAGCTGCCCTCGCGGGACGCCAGCAGCACGTAGGCCGGGGCGAGCTCGGCCGGCTGCCCGGCGCGGCCGAGGGGCGTGTCGGCCCCGAGCTGCTCGATCTGCTCGGGGCTCTTCACGATCGGCTGGATCGGGGTCCACACGGGGCCGGGCGCGACGCAGTTCACCCGGATGCCCTTCGGCGCCAGCAGGTTCGACAGCCCGATCGTCAGGCTCGCGATCGCGCCCTTGGTGGCGGCGTAGATCAGCATCGTCTTGTCGGCGACCTTGGCCTGCTGGCTCGTCGAGTTCACGATCGCCGAGCCCGGCTTCATGTGCGGCACCGCCGCCTGGGCGAGGTAGTACATCGCGAAGACGTTGGCGCGGAACGAGCCCTCGAGGTCCTCCGCCGTCACGTCGTCGAGCCCTTCGTTGATCGTCTGCGCGGCCGCGTTGTTGACCAGGACGTCGAGGCGCCCGAACGCGGCCACCGTGCGGGCGACGAGGTCGCGGCAATGGGCCTCCTCGCGCAGGTCTCCCGGCAGCAGCAGGACGCGGCGCCCGGCCCGCTCGACCCAGCGCGCCGTCTCCTCGGCATCGGACTGCTCGACCGGCAGGTAGGAGATCGCCACGTCGGCGCCCTCGCGGGCGTAGGCGATCGCCACCGCGCGGCCGATCCCGGAATCGCCGCCGGTGATCAGCGCGACCTGATCCGTCAGCAGCCCCTTGCCGACGTAGCTGTGCTCGCCGTGATCGGGGGCGGGGGTCATCCGCGACGACAATCCCGGCCGCTCCTGCTGCTGGTCGCCGGGGAAGGGGGGTCGGGCTCCGGCCTCGCGGGGATCGTCGGTCATGGTTGGCTGCTCCCGGTGTCGCTTCCCATCGAGATAGGGCGCGGCGCCGCGGACGCAGGCGCGACCCGATGACCGCGGCGCCGGCGATCCCGATCGAACGATCGCGGCGACGCCTCAGATCGCCAGGCCGAGCTGCAGCGGTTCCGCGGCGTCGCCGTGGTCGAGGGCCGAGAGCGAGACGCCGAGCAGCCGCACGCTGCGCCGGAGCGGGCGGAGGTCGCGCAGCAGGCCCAGGCTGATCGCCTCCAGGCTGGCGCGGTCGCCGACGGGGGCCGCCAGGGAGCGCGCCCGCGTGACCTGCGCGAAGTCGGAGAACTTCACCTTCAGCGTCACGGTCCGGCCGCGCAGCCCCTTGGCGGCGCAGGCCGCCGCGACCTTGTCGAGGATCGGCGCGAGGCGCTCGGCGAGGATTTCGAGGTCGGCGCTGTCGTCGGAGAAGGTGTTCTCGGCACCGATCGACTTGCGGATGCGGTGCGCCCGCACCGGGCGCTCGTCGATGCCGCGGGCCACCCCGTGATAATAGGGGGCGGCGCTGCCGAGGATGGCGGCCAGATCCTCCAGCGAGCGGGCCTTGAGGTCGCGGCCGGTATGGATGCCGAGGCGGCGCATCTTCGCCTCTGTCACCGGGCCGATGCCGTGGAAGCGGCCGATGGCGAGGTCCTCGACGAAGGCCGGGCCCATCTCGGGGGTGATCACGAACAGCGCGTCGGGCTTGCGGTAGTCCGAGGCGACCTTGGCGAGGAACTTGTTGTACGAGACGCCGGCCGAGGCGACGAGTCCGGTGCGCGCGCGGATCGTGGTGCGGATCGCCCGGGCGACGGCGGTGGCGGTCGGCAGGCCCTGCAGGTTCTCGGTGACGTCGAGGTAGGCCTCGTCGAGGGAGAGCGGCTCGATCACCGGCGTGTGCTCGGAGAACACCGTCCGGATCTCCTCCGAGATGCCGCGGTAGACCTCGAAGCGCGGGCGCACGAACACCAGGTCCGGGCAGAGCCGGCGCGCCGTCACCGAGGGCATCGCCGAGCGCACCCCGAAGGCCCGCGCCTCGTAGCTCGCGGCGGCCACCACGCCGCGCTCGCGCGAGCCGCCGACCGCGACCGGCCGGCCGCGCAGGGCCGGGTCGTCGCGTTGCTCGACGGAGGCGTAGAACGCGTCCATGTCGATGTGGATGACTTTCCGCACCGGGGCGGTCACTGCGCTGTCCCGTTCCGCGAGACCGCCGCACGGCAGGGCGGCCGCCTCGATGTTCGATCTTTGTTCCGACTGTCCATCACCGCGGGGCGCGGTTCAACCCATCCGGGCGCCGCCGTCCACCACCGAGCGCACGATCGGCGGCCGCGGCAAAGGCTTTGTTAACCGACCCGGACGATGGTCGCGCCATGGTCGTCCGTCGCCGCGTCAGAATGGTCGTTTTGCCTCTCAGCCTCTGGACCCTGTCCGGGCTGGTGGTCGGCTACTTCGTGTACCAGGCCGAGAACGGCAACCGGGGCCTGGAGGCCAAGCGCGCCCTCAAGATCCAGGCCTTCGGGCTCACCCGGGAGCTCGCGGCGGCCAAGGCCGAGCGGGCGACCTGGGAGCACCGCGTCGCGCTGCTGCGCAGCGAGCAGATCGACCGCGACCTGCTGGAGGAGCGCGCCCGGGTCGTCCTCGGCCGGGTGCACGCCAACGACGTGGTCGTCATCGACCCGTGAGCGGGCACCGCCTCCAGTCCCGCGCGCGCGTCCCGGCTTGAGCGTGGCCCGCATCCGCCGTCCCGAGGGGATCATGCCGATCGGGCGTGCGGATCGGGCATGCGGATCGGGTATGACAACCACAAACACCTGTCAGAGCGTCGGCCCTCGCATTCCCGGAGCGCGTGTCCTAAACCGGGCGGGAACAGACGCCAGCACGGGAGCACGCCGATGGATGCCGCGAAAGATGCGGGGCAGCCCAACCCTGCCGCGGAGACGCCGGAGGCCGTGGCGGCCGAGCACCAGCCCGCACCGAACGCGCCGCAATTCACCCGCGAGGAAGACCTCCACGCCTACCACCAGATGCTGCTGATCCGCCGCTTCGAGGAGAAGGCGGGGCAACTTTACGGAATGGGCCTGATCGGCGGGTTCTGCCACCTCTACATCGGCCAGGAGGCGGTCGTCATCGGCATGCAGATGGCCTCGGTCGACGGCGACCAGGTCATCACCGGCTACCGCGACCACGGCCACATGCTCGCCTGCGGCATGGACCCGAAGGGGGTGATGGCCGAGCTCACCGGCCGCCGCGGCGGCTACAGCCGCGGCAAGGGCGGCTCGATGCACATGTTCAGCCGCGAGAAGCAGTTCTTCGGCGGGCACGGCATCGTCGGCGCGCAGGTCTCGCTCGGCACCGGCCTCGGCTTCGCCGATGCCTACCGCAAGAACGGCAAGGTCAGCCTGACCTACATGGGCGACGGCGCGGCCAACCAGGGCCAGGTCTACGAGAGCTTCAACATGGCGCAGCTGTGGAAGCTGCCCGTGGTCTACGTGATCGAGAACAACCGCTACGCCATGGGCACCTCGGTCGCCCGCGCCTCGGCGCAGACGGACTTCTCCCGCCGCGGCATCTCGTTCGGCATCCCCGGCGAGCAGGTCGACGGCATGGACGTGCGCACGGTCCGCGAGGCGGCGGGCCGGGCGATCGCGCATGCCCGCACCGGGGAGGGGCCCTACATCCTCGAGATGCAGACCTACCGCTATCGCGGCCACTCGATGTCCGACCCGGCGAAGTACCGCACGAAGGACGAAGTCTCGAAGATGCGCGACGAGCACGACCCGATCGAGATGGTGCGCAAGCGCCTGGTCGAGCTGCACGGCGTCGCCGAGGCCGAGCTCAAGGCCACCGACGCCAAGGTCCGCGAGACCGTCAACGACGCCGCCGAGTTCGCGACGCACGATCCCGAGCCGGATCTGTCCGAGCTGTGGACCGACATCCTCCTGGAAGCGCGCGCCTGAGGGCGCCGCCGCCCCGCGACGATCCCCTGCCAGGCCGCCCCGCCCGCCTCACCGATCAGAGACCCTCCATGGCGACCGACATCCTGATGCCCGCCCTGTCTCCGACCATGGAGGAGGGCAAGCTCTCCAAATGGCTCAAGAAGGAGGGCGACGCGATCAAGTCCGGCGACGTGCTCGCCGAGATCGAGACCGACAAGGCGACCATGGAGGTCGAGGCGATCGACGAGGGCACGCTCGCCAAGATCCTGGTCGCCGAGGGCACCGAGGGCGTCGCCGTCAACACCCCGATCGCGATCATCGCGGGCGAGGGCGAGGACGTCGCGGCCGCCGCCGCCGGAGGGGCCTCGTCGAAGCCGAACGGTGCGGACACGGGCGGGCAGCCCGCCCCGACGCCGACGATGCAGGCCGAGGGCATGGCCTCCGGCCCGTCGGCCACCGCCAAGACCGGCGACGACAAGCCCGCGGCGCCGGCCGCGCCCGCCACCATCACCAACAAGGCCGCCGAGCCGGTGATGGAGGAGTTCCCGGCCGGCACCGAGATGGTGACGATGACCGTCCGCGAGGCGCTGCGCGACGCCATGGCCGAGGAGATGCGCCGGGACGAGGACGTCTTCGTGATGGGCGAGGAGGTCGCCGAGTACCAGGGCGCCTACAAGGTCACGCAGAACCTGCTGCAGGAATTCGGCGCCCGCCGCGTGGTCGACACCCCGATCACCGAGCACGGCTTCGCCGGCATCGGCGTCGGCGCGGCCCTGTCGGGCCTGAAGCCGATCGTCGAGTTCATGACCTTCAACTTCGCCATGCAGGCGATCGACCACATCATCAACTCGGCGGCCAAGACCCTGTACATGTCCGGCGGCCAGCTCGGCTGCCCGATCGTGTTCCGCGGCCCCAACGGCGCCGCCGCCCGCGTCGGCGCCCAGCACAGCCACGACTACGCCGCCTGGTACTCCAACGTGCCGGGCCTGAAGGTGATCGCCCCCTACACGGCGTCGGACGCCAAGGGCCTGCTCAAGGCCGCGATCCGCGACCCGAACCCGGTGATCTTCCTCGAGAACGAGATCCTGTACGGCCAGACCTTCCCGGTGCCGAAGCTCGACGACTTCGTGCTGCCGATCGGCAAGGCGCGGATCCACCGCACCGGCAAGGACGTGACCATCGTCTCCTTCGCCATCGGCATGACCTACGCCCTGAAGGCGGCGCAGATCCTGGCCGACCAGGGCATCGAGGCCGAGGTGATCGACCTGCGCACGATCCGGCCGATGGACACCGAGACCGTGCTCGCGTCGGTCAAGAAGACCGGCCGCTGCGTCACGGTGGAGGAGGGCTTCCCGCAATCGGGCATCGGCGCCGAGATCTCGGCCCGCCTGATGGTCGACGCGTTCGACTACCTCGACGCGCCGGTGCTGCGCGTCACCGGCAAGGACGTGCCGATGCCCTACGCCGCCAACCTCGAGAAGCTCGCCCTGCCCAACGTCGCCGAGGTCGTCGAGGCGGCCAAGGCCGTCTGCTACCGGTGAATGCGATCCGCCTTCGTGCCTGACCGGCGGGAACGGGGCCGATCGATGGGTCATGACGTCGTATGAGTGAATCCTTCCAAGCCCTCGAGATTCCCCCCGACGCCCTGGAGCAGGGCGGCATCGAGGTGCTGCGCGCGGCCGTGGTCGACGGGGCGGTGAGCGTGGCGTTGCGCCGGTCCTTCGACGACCCCGCCACGTGGGGCCGCCTGATGGTCGACCTCGCCCGGCAGGCCGCCCGCGCCTACGCCCTGGAGACCGACCTGTCGGAGGAGGAGGCGTTCGAGCGCATTCGCGCGGGGTGGGAGGCCGAGGGCCTCGATCCCGGCGGCCTGAACTGACGGGATTCTGGCCATGGCCGAACCCGCGCTCCGGCACGCCACCTACGCCGACCTTGAAGCGGTCCCCGACCACCTCGTCGCCGAGATTATCGACGGGGCGCTGGAGACGCATCCGCGACCGCGGCCGCGGCATGCGATGGCGGCGGCGGGATTGGCCGCGGAGCTGAACGCGCCCTTCGGACGCGGGCGCGGCGGACCGGGCGGCTGGATCTTCATGATTGAACCCGAGCTCCATCTCGGAGCGCAGGTCGTGGTGCCCGATCTCGCCGGCTGGCGCCGCGAGCGGCTGCCGGCCGAGCCGGAGACCGCCTTCGTCGAGACGCCGCCGGACTGGGTCTGCGAGATCCTGTCGCCGTCCACGGTGCGTCTCGACCGCGGCCCGAAGCGGCGCATCTACGCGGAGGCCGGCGTCGGGCACCTCTGGCTGCTCGATCCCGCCGACGGCGTGCTGGAGGCCTTCGCGCTGACCGCGTCCCGATGGCTGCTGCTCGGGACGGTGACGCGCCGCGAGACCGTGGCCCTGCCGCCTTTCGACGCCGTCCCGTTTCCGCTGGACGACCTGTTTCCCTTCGCCGATCCCCGCGCCGAACCCGACGCCCCCTCCCTGCCCTCGGACGAGACCTGAACCATGCCCGTCAACGTCCTGATGCCCGCCCTCTCGCCGACCATGGAGAAGGGCAACCTCGCCAAGTGGCTCAAGAAGGAGGGCGACGCGATCAAGTCCGGCGACGTGCTCGCCGAGATCGAGACCGACAAGGCGACCATGGAGGTCGAGGCGATCGACGAGGGCGTGCTCGCCCGGATCGTCGTGCCCGAGGGCACCGCCGACGTGCCGGTCAACGACCTGATCGCGGTGATCGCCGTGGACGGCGAGGATCCGGCCGGGGTCCAGGCGGGCGGCGCGGCGCCGGCGCCGGCCCAGGCGCCGAAGGCCGACGCGTCGTCGGCGAACGAGAACACCACGCCCGGCGGCGGCCACATGTCCTACGAGCGGGTCAACGAGGCCCCCGACGGGGCGCGGCCCGCTTCCGAGCCCAGTAGCGCCAAGTCCGAGGGC
Source organism: Methylobacterium sp. E-041 (assembly GCF_022829665.1). Classification (NCBI taxonomy): domain Bacteria; kingdom Pseudomonadati; phylum Pseudomonadota; class Alphaproteobacteria; order Hyphomicrobiales; family Methylobacteriaceae; genus Methylobacterium; species Methylobacterium sp. E-041. Next base: position 57,701 of record NZ_JAKSYQ010000179.1, read on the forward strand.
GCCGCCCATCCGCCGAGCGGGGCGGGCGAGCGCGTCTTCGCCTCGCCGCTGGCCCGCCGCATCGCGAAGCAGGAGGGCATCGACCTCTCGGCCGTGCAGGGGTCGGGCCCGCGCGGCCGGGTGATCGAGCGCGACGTCCGCGCCGCCAAGGGGGCCGGCACCGGCAAGGCCGCGCCCGCCCCCAAGGCGGCCCCGAAGGCGCCCGAGGCGGCACCGCCGGCGCAAGCCGCCGCGCCCGCCCCCGCGGCCAGGGCCGCCGGCCTCACCACCGATCAGGTCCGCGGCTTCTACGCCAAGGACAGCTACGAGGAGGTGCCGCTCGACGGCATGCGCAAGACCATCGCCAAGCGCCTCACCGAGGCGATGCAGGTTGCGCCGCACTTCTACCTGACCGTGGATTGCGAGATCGACGCGCTGATGGCGCTTCGCGAGCAGCTCAACCGGAGCGCCGGCAAGGACAAGGACGGCAAGCCGCTGTTCAAGCTCTCGGTCAACGACTTCGTCATCAAGGCGATGGGCCTCGCCCTGACCCGGGTGCCGATGGCCAACGCCGTCTGGGCCGAGGACCGGGTGCTGCGCTTCAGGAACGCCGAGGTCGGCGTCGCCGTGGCGATCGACGGCGGCCTGTTCACCCCGGTCATCCGCCGGGCCGACGAGAAGACGCTGTCCACCATCTCCAACGAGATGAAGGACTTCGCGGCCCGTGCGCGCGCCAAGAAGCTGAAGCCGGAGGAGTACCAGGGCGGCGTCACCTCGGTGTCGAACCTCGGCATGTTCGGGATCAAGCACTTCACCGCGGTGATCAACCCGCCGCAATCCTCGATCCTGGCGGTCGGCGCCGGCGAGAAGCGGGTCGTGGTCAAGGACGGCGCGCCCGCCGTCGCCCAGGTGATGACCGCGACCCTCTCCTGCGACCACCGCGTGCTCGACGGCGCGCTCGGCGCCGAGCTGATCGCGGCCTTCAAGGGCCTGATCGAGAGCCCGATGGCGATGCTGGTCTGACGACGGGCCGGTCGCGCGGCGCGGCGAGACCGCGTCGTGCCGAGCCGAGCCGAGCCGCCGGCCGCTTTCGCGATAAGTGCCGGAGCGGTCGGCGCGCAACACCTTCTGAATACATTATCTCTCGGCGTTGAGCCGGATTCGCCGCTCTGCTAGCACCGCCTCCAACGGCCCGCGGATCAACCCGGGCCATCGGAGGAATGCGCCCGTGGAACCCGTCCAAACCTGGAACCAGGTCTACGATCCGTTCGGCAACCCGTGGCTGTCGACGCTGGCCGCCTCCGTGCCGGTGATCGCGCTGCTCGCCATGATCGCCAGCGGCCGGGTCAAGGCCCACATCGCGGCCGTGCTCGCCCTGGTGCTGGCCTTCGCCCTCGCCGTCGGCGCCTTCGGCATGCCGCTCGGCCTCGCGACCCGCGCCTCGCTGCTCGGGATGGTGACCGGGTTCTTCCCGATCGGCTGGATCATCCTCAACGTCATCTTCCTCTACCGGCTGACGGTGGAGAAGGGGTGGTTCGCCATCCTCCAGCAATCGGTGGCCGGCATCACCACCGACCGGCGGCTGCAGCTGCTGCTCGTCGCCTTCGCCTTCGGCGCGTTCTTCGAGGGCGCGGGCGGGTTCGGCACGCCGGTGGCGGTCACCGGCGCGATCCTGATCGGGCTCGGCTTCTCGCCGCTGGCGGCCTCCGGCCTGTCGCTCATCGCCAACACCGCGCCGGTGGCCTTCGGCGCGCTCGGCGCGCCGATCCAGGGCCTCGCCTCGGTGACGGGCTACGACCCCTACGTGCTCGGCGCGATGATCGGCCGGCAGCTGCCGGTGTTCTCGCTGATCGTGCCGTTCTGGCTGATCTGGGTGTTCGCGGGCTTCCGCGGCATGGTCCAGGTCTGGCCGGCGATCCTGATCTGCGGCGGCGCCTTCGCCGCGGCCCAGTTCGGCATCTCGAACTACGTCAACCCGTGGATCGTCGACATCGGCGCCTCGATCGCGGCGATGGGCGCCCTGGTGCTGTTCCTGAAGGTCTGGAAGCCGGCCACGATCTGGACCTCGCCGGCGCTGCGCGGCAACGACCCGTCGATCGGCTACGGCGCGCCGCGGCCGGTGGCGCTCGGCGCGGGGGTTCCCTCCGACCTGCCCCGCGCCCCGGCCGCCACCGGCCGCACCGCCACCTCCTCCGAGATCGCGCTGGCCTGGCTGCCGTGGATCATCCTGTCGGTGATCGTGGCGATCTGGGGCACCGGCTGGTTCAAGGCCATCGTCAACCCGATCTTCACCTGGAAATACGAGGTGCCGGGCCTGCACAACGTGATCATGAAGGTGCCGCCGGTGGTGGCCAAGGCCCATCCCGAGGGCGCCGTCTTCCTGTTCACCTACATGTCCTACACCGGCACCGGCGTGCTGATCGCGGCACTGATCTCGGGCCTGATCATGCGGTTCTCGCCCGTCCGCCTCGTCACCGCCTACGTCGAGACGATCTGGGTGCTGCGCTACTCGCTGATCACCATCGCGGCGATGCTCGCGCTCGGCGTGCTCACCCGCTACGCCGGCGTCGACGCGACGCTGGGCCTGGCGTTCGCCGGAACCGGCATCCTCTACCCGTTCTTCGGCACGCTGCTCGGCTGGCTCGGCGTCGCGCTGACCGGCTCCGACACGGCCTCCAACGTGCTCTTCGGCGGCCTGCAGAAGATCACCTCGGAGCAGCTCGGCCTGTCGGGCGTGCTGATGGCCTCGGCCAACTCGTCGGGCGGCGTGATGGGCAAGATGATCGACGCCCAGTCGATCGTCGTCGCCTCCACCGCCACCGGCTATTTCGGCCAGGAGGGCAAGATCCTGCGCTTCGTGTTCTGGCACTCGATCGCGCTCGCCTGCCTGGTGGGCGGGCTGGTGATGCTCCAGGCCTACGTGCATCCCTTCACCGCGATGGTGATCCACGTTCCGTAGCCTCGCGCCCGAGATCGCCGGCGACACCAAAAAAGCCCGCCCCCTGCGGAGGGGGCGGGCTTTTCCTTTGGCGCAGTCTGGCGACGGGGGAGGGCGGCCTCAGGCCGCCCGCACGCCGGCCAGGAAGTGGTCGACCGCGCCGCGCAGGTCGCCGGCCTGGCTCGACAGCGCGCTCGCCGCGGCGAGCACCTGGGCCGAGCCGGAGCTCGCCGTCCCGGCCGCCTCGCTGACGCCCCCGATATGCTCCGACACCGCGCGGGTGCCCTGCGAGGTCTGGGCCGTGGTGCGGGCGATCTCGCCGGTCGCGGCCCCCTGCTCCTCGACCGCGGCGGCGATGTCGCCGCCGATCTGGGCCAAGCGCCGGATCACGTCGGTGATCCCGCTGATCGCCTGGACAGAGGCGTCGGTGGAGGCGCTGATCTCGACGACCTTGGCCGTGATCTCCTCGGTCGCCCGCGCGGTCTGGCCGGCCAGCGACTTCACCTCCTGCGCCACCACCGCGAAGCCGCGTCCCGCCTCGCCCGCGCGGGCTGCCTCGATGGTGGCGTTGAGGGCGAGCAGGTTGGTCTGGTCGGCGATCTGCGAGATCAGCCCGACGATCTGGGCGATGCTGCCGGCCGCCGTGGCGAGCCGCCGGACCTCGCCGGCCATGCCCTCGGCGTCTCGCTCGGCCGCCGCCGCGAGGTCGGCCGAGGCCGTGACCTGGGTGCCGATCTCGGCGACCGAGGCCGAGAGCTCCTCGGTCGCCGCCGCCACCGTGTCGGCCGAGAGCGCCGCCTCGTGCGACGCGCGGGCGACCTGAAGGCTCAGCGACGAGGCGTCCCCGGCCGCCCGCGTCATGCCGTGGGCCGCCGCCTCGAGCTGGATCGCCGCCGCCGAGACCGCCTCGACGATGCCGCCGACCCGATCCTCGAACCCGTCGGCGAGCTCGAGCGCCGCCGCGCGCCGGGCCAGCTCGGCGTCGGCCGACATCCGCTCCTGCGCCGCGCGGCTGCGGCGGCGCTCGGCGACGTTGTCGCGGAACTCGATCGCCGCGGCGGCGATGGCGCGGACCTCGATCGGGCCACCCTGGGGAATCGCCACGTCGTCGTCGCCGCGGCCGATGGCGGTGAGCGCCCGCGACATCCGGATCAGCGGCCGGGCCACCGCGGTGCCGAGGCCGAAGGCGAGGGCGCCCGACAGCAGGAAGATCGCGAGCGCCGCCCCCGACCAGATCGCGAGCGCCCGTTCGGCCGTCGCGCGAACGCCGCCGGCCTCCGCGGCGAGGTCGGCGGTGAGGTGGTCCTCGACCGCCTTGAGGCCGTCGATGCGCTGGGTCGCGAGGCGGAACCAGAGCGGGGCGTCGCGGAAGGCCAGGGCCTCGCCGGGCATGGTCTCGAGGGCGACCTTGCGCAGGCGCGCCACCTCCCGCGCCGGGGCGGTGGCCTCCGCGGCATCGAGCAGGGCTCCTTGCGCCGGCTCCGCCCGGGACCGGAACAGGCCCTCGTAGGTGGCCTGGTCGGCCTGGAGGGTGGCGAGGCGGCGGATCCCGGCGAGGTCGAGGCTGCCGGCGGCGAAGGCGGCGGAGGCGGCGGCACGCTCCTGGCCGGCATATTCCTTCATCGTCAGGAAGGCGGCGTAGGAGGCGGCGTGGTTGGCGATCCCGACGGGGCCGATCACGCCCGACAGGGCGCGGACCAGCCCGAGGCCTTCGCCGATCAGACCGGTATAGGCGGCGGCCGCCTGGGGCGCCGTCGGCTTCAGCGCGTCGACGGCGTTGCGCTGCGCGTCCAGGCCGTCGAGCGCCTGCGCGAAGGCGTCGGCCTTGCGGGTGAAGGCGGGGCCGTAGGCCGCCGCGCCGGCCGTGACGGCGGCGGCGAGGCCCTGGCGCGCGGCGTCGGTGCGGGCGCGCTGCGCGACCAGCTCCGCCTTGAACTGCGACCCCTTCGAGGCGAGGAACAGGCTGGAGGCGCCGCGCTCGCGCTGGCCCTCGTGCGCGAAGGCGCTGATCCGCGAGGCGAGGCCGACAAGGTCCTCGACCTGGATCATCTCGGCGCGCTGCGCCATCCGGTCGGAGATCGCGACACCGGCCACCGCAGCGAAGGCGAGGCAGGGCGCCAGCGCCACCGCCACGATGCGTCCCCGCAAGGACATCGGAACACCGGTCTTCATTCGCCCACGCATCCCAAGTCTTCGCACCGCGTCGATACGGACGACTGCGCTACAACCGGTAAAGACGCCGTTGCCATCACAGGTCGATGCGCTGTTCGATCGTCGCGGGCGCGATCTTCAACGGCGGGAGCACGTCGGCAGCGTATTCGCGGGCCCGGACACCAGGGCATCGGCGGGCGATGCGGACGCGTCGTCCGGGCGAGCCCCGGGCACGACTTCCGGACCTGCGCGAAAATCCGCGATCCCGCCGACGAATCGGGACGCGGCGGCATGCATTCCGGACGCCCGATCAAGACGCCGCGCCCGGCGCCGCCCTATCACGAGGCGCCGAGAGCGCGCGCGGCGGGTCGGCCGCGACGACGCCGGGCGTACCCTTGGGAGGCCATCATGATCCGTACCATCCTCGCCGCGAGCCTGCTGATCGCCGGCCTCGCCGCCGCCCGGGCCCAGACCGGCGACATGTCCTGCGCCGACTATCTCAAGGCCGACGCGCAGGCGCAGGCCTCGATGAGCGCCGCCGACAAGGCGATGATCGCCGCCGACCCGCAGGCGGCCGCGATGGACGCGAAGATGCGCGCCTACTGCAAGGCCAACCCGAAGGCCTCCTCGTCCGAGGCGGCGATGAAGGCGATGCAGTAATCCCGCCGGAGCCGCGCGCCCGGCACGGGCGCGCGATGATCCTGGTCGTCGGCCGCCCCCCGAACGGGGCCGGCGCAGCGAAAAGATGCGGGCGGCCGCAGGGCCGGACGCGTCGCGGAACAAGGGCCGAGTTGCCCACGTACGCGTTTCGTTCTAGCAGACACGCGAGCATGCCGGGCCTGCGTCCCGCCCGCGGCACCTTGCCGAAGGCTTCGGACGGACGACATGACCCGGCGCGGCGTTCGCTTTCGCGATCGCCGGATCCCGCCCGTGTCGACGCCTCGAAAGACCGCCCCCGCCATGGCCAAAGCCGTCGCCGCCAAGACGCCTGCTGGCAACAAGACGCCTGCTGCCGATAAGACGCCCGCCGCGAAAGCGCCGCCCGCCAGGAAGCCCGCGAAGGCGAGCCCGGTCGCGCGGGCGGTCGAGGCCGAGGCCGGTGTCGACGCGAAGCTCGAGCGCCTGTTCGACCGGGAGACGCCGGCGGAGCGCGACCGACGGGTGATCTCGGTGCGCGGCGCCCGCGAGCACAACCTGAAGAACGTCGACCTGACGATCCCGCGCGACAAGCTCGTGGTGTTCACCGGGCTCTCGGGCTCCGGCAAGTCGTCGCTCGCCTTCGACACGATCTACGCCGAGGGCCAGCGCCGCTACGTCGAGTCGCTCTCGGCCTATGCGCGCCAGTTCCTGGAGATGATGTCCAAGCCCGACGTCGACCAGATCGACGGGCTCTCGCCGGCGATCTCGATCGAGCAGAAGACCACCTCGAAGAACCCGCGCTCCACGGTGGGGACCGTCACTGAGATCTACGACTACATGCGCCTGCTCTGGGCCCGCGTCGGCATCCCGTACTCGCCGGCCACCGGCCTGCCGATCGAGAGCCAGACCGTGCAGCAGATGGTCGACCGCGTCCTGGCGCTACCCGAGAAGAGCCGGCTCTACCTGCTCGCGCCCGTGGTCCGCGGCCGCAAGGGCGAGTACCGCAAGGAGATCGCCGAGTTCCAGAAGAAAGGCTTCCAGCGCCTGCGGATCGACGGCGAGTACTACCCGATCGACGACGTGCCGAAGCTCGACAAGAAGCTCAAGCACGACATCGACGTGGTGGTGGACCGGATCGTGGTGCGGGCCGACATCGCGAGCCGGCTCGCCGATTCCTTCGAGACGGCGCTCGAGCTCGCCGACGGCATCGCCGACATCGAGTTCGCCGACGTGCCGGAGGGCGAGACCCGGGAGAAGATCACCCTCTCGTCGCGCTTCGCCTGCCCGGTCTCGGGGTTCACCATCGCGGAGATCGAGCCCAGGCTGTTCTCGTTCAACAACCCGTTCGGCGCCTGCCCGACCTGCGGCGGCATCGGCCACGAGATGCGGATCGACGCCGAGCTGGTGATCTCCGACGAGGCCCTGAGCCTCAAGCGCGGCGCCATCGGCCCGTGGGCGAAGTCGACCTCGCCCTATTACGGGCAGACGCTCGACGCGCTCGCCCGGCATTACGGCTTCAAGACCGACCTGGCCTGGTCGCGGCTTCCCGAGGCGGCGCGCGCGATCATCCTCTACGGCTCCGGCAAGCAGTCGATCCGCTTCGACTACGACGACGGCATGCGCAAGTACGCCGTCAACAAGCCGTTCGAGGGCGTGATCCCCAACCTCGAGCGCCGCTACAAGGAGACCGAGAGCGACGCCGCGCGCGACGAGATCTCGCGCTTCATGAGCGAGACCCCGTGCGCCGCCTGCGGCGGCAAGCGGCTGAAGATCGAGGCGCTCGCCGTCAAGGTCGCGATGGAGGATATCGGCGCGGTCACCGCGCTCTCGGTCAGCGAGGCGCACCGCTGGTTCTCGGCGCTGCCGAAGAAGCTGACGCAGAAGCAGAACGAGATCGCGGTGCGGATCCTGAAGGAGATCCGCGACCGGCTGTCGTTCCTGGTCGACGTCGGCCTCGAATACCTGACGCTGGCCCGCGGCTCGGGGACCTTGTCCGGCGGCGAGAGCCAGCGCATCCGCCTCGCCTCGCAGATCGGCTCGGGGCTCACCGGCGTGCTCTACGTGCTGGACGAGCCGTCGATCGGCCTGCACCAGCGCGACAACGAGCGCCTGCTCGGCACGCTGAAGCGCCTGCGCGACCTCGGAAACTCGGTGATCGTGGTCGAGCACGACGAGGACGCGATCCTCCAGGCCGACTACGTGGTCGACGTCGGGCCAGGCGCCGGCATCCACGGCGGCCGGATCATCGCGCAGGGCACGCCCGAGGAGGTGCTGGCCCATCCCGACTCGCTGACCGCCAAGTACCTGACCGGCGAGAAGTCGGTGCGGACCCCGGCCGCGCGGCGGAAGGGGCGCAAGGGCAAGCTCGGGGTGTTCGGCGCCCGCGGCAACAACCTCAAGAACGTCGACATCGAGATCCCGCTCGGCACCTTCACCTGCGTCACCGGCGTCTCGGGCGGCGGCAAGTCCACGCTGATCATCGACACGCTCTACAAGGCGGTGGCCAAGCGCCTGAACGGCGCGCTGGAGCATCCGGCGCCCTTCGACCGGCTCGAAGGGCTGGAGCACCTCGACAAGGTCATCGACATCGACCAGTCGCCGATCGGGCGGACCCCGCGCTCGAACCCGGCGACCTATACCGGCGCCTTCACCCCGATCCGCGACTGGTTCGCCGGCCTGCCCGAGGCCAAGGCCCGCGGCTACCAGCCGGGCCGGTTCTCGTTCAACGTCCGGGGCGGCCGCTGCGAGGCGTGCTCGGGCGACGGCGTCATCAAGATCGAGATGCACTTCCTGCCCGACGTCTACGTCACCTGCGACGTGTGCAAGGGCAAGCGCTACGACCGCGAGACGCTGGAGGTGAAGTACCGCGCCAAGTCCATCGCCGACGTGCTCGACATGACCGTCGAGGAGGCCGCCGACCTGTTCAAGGCGGTGCCGACGATCCGCGAGAAGATGGAGACGCTCAAGCGCGTCGGGCTCGACTACGTCAGCGTCGGGCAGCAGGCGACGACGCTGTCGGGCGGCGAGGCGCAGCGGGTCAAGCTCTCGAAGGAGCTGTCGAAGCGCTCGACCGGCCGCACCCTCTACATCCTCGACGAGCCGACCACCGGCCTGCACTTCCACGACGTCGCCAAGCTGATGGAGGTGCTCCACGAGCTCGTCGACCAGGGCAACACGGTGGTGGTGATCGAGCACAACCTCGAGGTCATCAAGACCGCCGACTGGGTGATCGACATGGGCCCGGAGGGCGGCGACGGCGGCGGCGTGGTCGTCGCCCAGGGGACGCCCGAGCAGATCGCCGCGTCGACGGCGAGCCATACCGGGCGCTTCCTGCGCGACGTGCTCGCCCGCCGCCCCGCGGCGAAGCCGGCCGCTTCGCGGGCGGCGGTGGCGCGGCCGGCCGCGGAGTAGGCGCGCCGCGCCCTTCCGCCTCCCGGCGATGGGGACATCCGCTCGGCAAGATCTGCCGAGCGGTCGCGCCGCATCGGCGTCCGATTCGGCCTGTCTTGCGGCCGATCCGCCCGTCCGGGCACGGCCCGACCGTCCGATCGCGACTTACGGAGCCCGCCGGCGCGGGCCGGGACGTCCCCCCGGGATGGCGATCGGTCCCGCCGGGCTTGCCGAATCCTCCCGCTACGCTTCCCCCGACAAGAGCCTGAAACGGATGCGCTATTCTGCCGAATCCGGCTTCTCCGAATGCAATTTCTGCGACCGTCGCTCGGCCGCCGCACCGCAGCAAGGTTGAGGCATTTGGGCAACGGTTCGGCTCTCGCTGTCCAGATCCGAGGCATTCCACTGTCTTTCCCAAGCGCTCTGTAGAATAGTTATCAGCGTTGAGACACGGGCCGGCTTCGTAGGGGGCGCTTGGCACATCTCGCACGGGAGCCGCGCAGACGGCAGACCGGCAAGGTAGTGCAGAGGCGGCGGGACGAAGTTCGGAAATCCTTGGGAAGGAACGAGAAAATGATGAAGACCTGGCTTGCCGCAGGTGCGGTCGCCCTCACCGTCGGCATGAACACCAGCGTTCAGGCGACGCCGTCCACGCAGCCCGGCGAGCAGGTCGGTCTCGCCTACGGCCCGCTGCCGGAAGGCGTCTACGCGATCAACACCTTCAGCACCGGCCGCGGCGACGCGCGCAACAGCCCGGACGTCGGCGTCAACGTGCCGATCCTGGTCTGGTCGACCGGCTTCAAGGTCCTCGGCGCGAGCATCATGCCGGTGATCGCGGTCCCGTCGGTGTTCGTGGGCACGAACAACGCGGCCGGCGTCCCGAACCAGGACCAGAGCTACTTCTACAACCCCTTCATCGGCAACATCTTCGCCTGGGATCTCGGCAACAAGATCAGCACAGCCTACCTCGTCGGCGCCTACATCGGCGTCGGCGACCGCGGCTCGCTCTGCAACGGCACGCTGACCGCCGGCTGCACCCCGGTGCTGCCGCAGAACGCCTCCACCTCGATCCGCAACACCGGCGCGATCTCGTACACCGGCGACGGCTACAACCTGACCGCGGCCCTGACGCACATCTTCTACGTCGACGACGCGGCCCGCTTCGGCGGTCAGTTTGCGGCGCTGGGCCCGATCGTGAACGCCGACGGCCTCTACCTCGACCTGACGGCGACCAAGACCTTCGGCAAGTTCGAGATCGGCGCCGTGGCCTACGGCTTCACCGACCTTCCGATCAACCGGAACCGCGGCGCAGCCTTTGCGGCCTATCAGCGTCAGGGCACGTTCGCGGCCGGTGGCCTCGTCGGTTACGACTTCGGCGCGTTCAAGGCTCAGGTGTTCGTGACGCGTACGGTCGCCGATCGCGGCGTCGGCGCCTTCGCCGACGAGACCCGCGGCTGGTTCCGCATCATCGCGCCGCTCTACACGGCGCAGGCCGCCGCCGCCGCGCCAGTGCCCCTGATGCGCAAGTACTGAGGCCGGGAGACGCGGCGGGTCCGGCAGGATCCGCCGCCGACCGAGGTCGAAGCAGAAACCGCCCGGTCCGCGAGGACCGGGCGGTTTTTCTACGTTTCGGACGGCGCCGCGCCCGATGCGCGACCGGAATCGATCCCGCCCGAAACCTTTCCGTGCGAGGCTCCGTAAGGCCGCCCGTAGCCCCGCGCACCGGGGCCCTACGAACGGTCAGGATACCCCATGACGCAGCATCACGCCTCCCGCTTCGCCACCTTCGCCCTCGCGCTCGCCCTCGGCGCCGCGCCGGTCGCGGCCTTCGCCAAGAACCCGATGGTCGGCGGCGCGCCGATGTATGCCAACAAGACGATCGTCGAGAACGCGGTCAACTCCAAGGATCACACCACGCTCGTGGCCGCGGTGAAGGCCGCCGGCCTCGTCGACACCCTGTCGGGCCCGGGCCCGTTCACCGTGTTCGCCCCGACCAACGCCGCCTTCGCCCGCCTCCCGGCCGGCACGGTCGAGACGCTGGTGAAGCCCGAGAACAAGGCCACGCTCACCAAGATCCTGACCTACCACGTCGTCCCGGGCGTCTACACCGCCAAGGAGCTGATGGCCGAGGTCAAGAAGGGCGGCGGCGAGGCCCAGCTCAAGACCGTCGAGGGCGATCCCCTGGTGGTCACGTCCAAGGGCAAGAAGGTCTACGTGACCGATGCCAAGGGCAACACCGCCACCGTCACCATCGCCAACGTGATGCAGTCGAACGGCGTCATCCACGTCATCAACGGCGTGCTGCAGCCCTGATCGCGGCCGCCGCGCTCCGGCCGAGGCGCCGGCGCGCGGCACGACGAGGAACACCCCGGGCCGCGAGGTCCGGGGTGTTCCTCGTTCCGACCTCGGTCATCGGGGTCGGGTCACGCGGATGCCCGCCTCACTCGCGGATCAGCGTGCCGGAATAGACCACCGGCCCCGTCGGGGCGCCGTTCGGCGATCCGCCCGGCGGCTCCACCGTCACGGCGATGAGCCCGCTCGCCGCGGTCTCCGCCGGCAGGGCGATCCGGGTCGCCGAGGCGCCGACGAGGCCGATCGCCTTGGGGGACGCCCCGGAGCCGATGTACCAGAGCTCGAGGCTCTTGCCGGACGGGGTCTCGGCGCCCACCGGGCGCACCTCGGCGGTGCCCGTCGCCGTGTCGATCCGCAGCACGAGGGCGGGCAGCGCGCCGCCGCTCTGCACCACGGCGAGGTAGCGCGTGCCCGGCGCCGGCTCGTCCCGCCGGCCGCCGACCGCGACGAACAGCGCGAGCCCCGCCGCGAGCAGCCCCGTCCCCGCCGCCACGAGGCGCCAGCGCCGCACCTGCCTGACGAGGCGGATCGCGCGGTCGTCGTTGGCGGCCGTCGGCGCGGGGGCAGGGGGCGCGGAAGCCAGGGGCGCGGGGGCCGGGATCGCGTCCGCCCCCGTCAGCGCGCCGGCGATCCTGGGCCAGACATGGTCGGGCGGCATCTCGGCCGGAACGGCGAGGGCCAGCGGCCCGAGCCGCCGCTCCCACGCCGCCACCGCGCGCGCGGTGGCGGGATCGACGACGCGCTCCAGCTCGAACGCCGCGCGCTCGTCGGGCGAGAGCGAGCCGAGGACGTACTCGGCGGCGCGCAGGTCGCGCTCGGTCTCGGGCCCGGCGCTCACGCCTGCTCCTCCAGGCAGCCCTTGAGGGCGCCGAGCGAGCGGTGCAGCCAGGTCTTGATGGTGTTGACGGGCCGGTCGTAGTGCTGGGCCAGCTCCTCGCGCGACCAGCCCTCGCAATAGGCGAGCACGACGCAGGCGCGCTGCGCCTCGTCGAGGCGCGCGAGGCAGGCCGCGAGCGCGCCGCGTCCGACGATCGCCGCCTCGGTGTCGTGCGGGTCGATGAGACGTTCCACCCAGTCCTCGCCGTCCTCGCGCACCGGTCCCTGGACCTCGCCCTTGCGGCGGATCCCGTCGATGGCCCGGTTGCGCGCGATGGCGCAGAGCCAAGTCATCGGCCGCCCGGATTCCGGAGCGTAGGAGCCTGCCGCCTGCCAGACGCGGAGATAGACGTCCTGAAGCACATCCTCGGCCACGCTCCGATCCCGCTGGATACGCAGGATCACCCCGTAAAGTTTCGGTGATGTCAGGTCGTAGAGCGAGCGCAGGGCGCCCTTGTCGCCACCGGCGATCGCGCGCAGGATCCGCTGCAGGGTCGCGTCGTCGCCCAAGGATCGGTCGCCCAAGGATCGTCCCCCGTCCCATCGGCAGGTCCTCGCGCCGGACAGGCGAACGATCAGGACCGTTGCGGCAAGGGTTAGCGCATTCTGCGGTGATGAGAAGACGCGGCGCCCCGATTGCCGCGGTTCTCCCTAGGGATGCATCGCGGGGGCGATGCGGGGCGACGATGGCTCGGACCGACCTTTCCCGCGGACGTTGCGGCTCGCCGGCACGGCCTCGCGCCGCGCCGCCCTCTCGCGCCGCGCCGCCGCGTCGCCCTGCCGGGGTGTCGCGACCGGTCGGCGCGTCCTATCTCCCGGATGGGGGCACGCGGCTCGCGCCCCTCGGACCACCGACCCTCCGGCACCTTACCGGAGCGCAGACATCTCGAAGGACCGACGCGGCATGGCCTCGCAGGGTGATTGGAAGATCCCGGCTTCGACGCAGCCGAAGCCCGGCGATTACGGCTACGACCTCGACCGCGCCCTCACGGCGATGGTCCAGCTCTCCGCCCGCGTGCCGGCCGAGGCCTTCACCGCCGAGACGCTCGGCACCGAGCGGGCGGGCAACGGCGTGGTCATCGGCGAGGACGGCCTCGTGCTCACCATCGGATACCTCGTCACCGAGGCGGAGAGCGTGTGGCTCACCACCAACGACGGCCGCTCCGTGCCCGGCCACGTCATGGGGTTCGATGCCGCCACCGGCTTCGGCCTCGTCCAGGCGCTCGGGCCGCTGGGCGTGCCGGCGCTCAAGCTCGGCACCTCCGGTAGCCTGAAGATCGGCGACCGGGCGGTGGTGGCCGGCGCCGGCGGGCGCCAGCGCTGCGTCGCCGCGCAGATCGTCGCCCGGCAGGAATTCGCCGGCTACTGGGAATACGTCCTCGACGAGGCGCTGTTCACCGCGCCCTCGCATCCGAACTGGGGCGGGACCGCGCTGATCGGCCCGGAGGGCGACCTCCTCGGGATCGGCTCGCTCCAGCTCCAGCAGGGCGGCACGTCGGGCCCGCGGGCGATCAACATGGTGGTGCCGATCGACCTGCTGCCGCCGATCCTCGACGACCTGACCTCGCGCGGGCGCGCCAACCGTCCGGCCCGCCCCTGGCTCGGCCTCTACGCCACCGAGAGCGAGGATGGCGTCGTGGTGATGGGGCTCGCCGACAACGGCCCGGCCGAGGCGGCGGACCTGCGCGCGGGCGACGTGATCGAGGCGGTGGCGGGCGAGCCGGTGGCGGATCTCGCCGACTTCTTCCGCAGCGTCTGGGCGCTGGGCGAAGCGGGCGTGCGGGTGCCGCTGACGATCCGCCGCGACGGCCGCGCCCTGAAGCCGACCCTGGTCTCGGGCGACCGCGAGCGCTTCCTCATGAGCCCGCCCCTGCACTGACCGTCCCTGTACCGCCCCTCTGCACTGACCGCCCCGCCCGGGCCGAAGCCTGGCTGTACGCAGCACAACACGGCCGTCAGTGGAAATTCATCCGGCACGCCGTAGTTTTCTCGCTGCCCGGCCATTCCCTCCCTGGCCGGACATCGAAGGAGATCGCGTCATGACGCACGTGAAGACTTTTGGTGGGGCCGGCCTGGCGACGGCAGCCGGCCTGGCGGGAGCCCTGCTCCTCGCACCCGCCGCCCAGGCCATGCCGCTGGCGCCGCTGCCCGGCGGCGCCCTGATCGAGACCGTCGCCGGCGGCTGCGGCCCCGGCTTCCATCCCAATCCGTGGGGCGTGTGCCGGCCGAACTGGGGCCCGCGCCCGTACTGGCGGCGGCCGGTCTACGGCCCCTACGCCTACGGCCCGCCGCGCCCGTTCTACGGCCGCCCGGCCTATTACGGGCCGCGCCCGTTCTACTGAGACCGGGCCCGGCGCATGGACAGCGCCGCATCGCGCCTTTCGGCCGATGCGGCGTTGTCGTATTCACGATGCCGCACGCGGATCCACAGTGTTCGGCGATCGGATCGATGCGCGACCGTGCCGGCGCGCAGACGACGCAAGGTCATCGCTTGCACGTTGCCCAAGCCGATCGGACGCCGTTGGCCTCCTGAACTGCGAACGCGATCCGGCGCGCGCGAAGGCCTCGAAAACAGGCTTTCCAAAACCTTGCCAAATCGTTGTGCGCCGCATGCCGGGCTCGCATGGCTGGCTAACGAATGTCGGCCTGCCGCTGCGGCGCAGCAAGCTTATATGTGCATTGCACCAACAAGAGGCAGACGGTGCCCAAGCGGTCGTCACCGCCTGCCTGAACAAAGGTCAATGTCATGTCCGCCGCCCGTAGCGTCCTCAACCGTTTCCGCGCCTATCTCCGTTACCGTGAGACCATCACCGAGCTGTCGCGCCTGTCCGACCGCGACCTCGCCGACCTCGGCATCAACCGCTTCGAGATCCAGGGCATCGCCCGCGGCTGAACCGCCATCGCCCGCGGCTGAACCCCCATCGCCCGCGGCTGAAGCTCCCGGACGTGCGCCGGCCCGTTGCCTCGGGCCGGCTCGTTCCGGTATCTGCAGGGGCATGTCCCAAGCAAGCGCGCCCATCCACATCGTCGGCGGCGGCCTCGCAGGCTCGGAAGCCGCCTGGCAGATCGCCGAAGCCGGCCACCACGCGGTGCTGCACGAGATGCGGCCGGTGCGCGGCACCGAGGCCCATCACGGCGAGGGCCTCGCCGAGCTCGTCTGCTCCAACTCCTTCCGCTCCGACGACCCGAACGGCAACGCCGTCGGCCTCCTGCACCAGGAGATGCGGACGCTCGGATCGCTGATCCTGCGGGCGGCCGACCGGCATCAGGTCCCGGCCGGCGGCGCGCTCGCGGTCGACCGCGAGGGGTTCTCCGCCGCCGTCACCGCCGCGCTCGAAGCGCACCCCAACGTCACCATCGTGCGGGAAGAGGTCGCCGGGCTGCCGCCGGAGAGCTGGGGGCCGTGCATCGTCGCCACCGGCCCGCTCACCGCCCCCGCCCTCGCCGAGGCGATCCGCACCATCACCGGTGCCGACGCGCTCGCCTTCTTCGACGCCATCGCCCCGATCGTCCACCGCGACTCGATCGACATGAGCAAGGCGTGGTTCCAGTCGCGCTACGACAAGGTCGGGCCCGGCGGCACGGGGGCCGACTACATCAACTGCCCGATGGACCGAACGCAGTACGACGCCTTCATCGCGGCGCTCGTCGGCGGCGAGAAGATCGGCTTCAAGGAGTGGGAGGCCTCGACGCCGTACTTCGACGGCTGCCTGCCGATCGAGGTGATGGCCGAGCGCGGCCCCGAGACCCTGCGCCACGGCCCGATGAAGCCCGTCGGCCTCACCAACCCGCACGATCCCCAGGTGAAGGCCTGCGCGATCGTGCAGCTGCGCCAGGACAACGCGCTCGGCACGCTCTACAACATGGTCGGCTTCCAGACGAAGCTGACCTATTCCGAGCAGGTCCGCGTCTTCCGCACCATCCCCGGCCTCGAGAACGCGGAGTTCGCCCGCCTCGGCGGCCTCCACCGCAACACCTACCTCGACAGCCCGCGCCTGCTCGACGCGACCCTGCGCCTGAAGGTGCGCCCGTCGCTGCGCTTCGCCGGCCAGATCACCGGCTGCGAAGGCTATGTCGAGAGCGCGGCGATCGGCCTGATGGCCGGGCGCTTCGCGGTGGCGGAGAGCCGGGGCGGGGCGCTCGAGCCCCTGCCGCAGACGACCGCGCTCGGCGCGCTGATCGCCCACATCACCGGCGGCCACATCCTCGACGACGCGCCCGAGGAGACGGCCAAGGAGCCGGGCAAGCCGCGCTCGTTCCAGCCGATGAACGTCAATTTCGGCCTGTTCCCGCCGCTCGCCGCGATGCCGCGCAACGAGACCGGCAAGCGCCTGCGCGGGCCGGAGAAGGCGATGCTCAAGCGCCAAGCCCTGACCGACCGGGCGCGCGCCGACCTGTCGGCCTGGATCGCCGGCACGACGCCCCAGGCCGCGGCGGCCGAGTAGCGCCCCCACGTTCAAGCGCGCGAAAAAGTCCCTCGATCGGCGACATCGCGACTTGAGCCCGCGCCCGTCCCGGCGAACAGTGGCGCGGACGGCGCAGGCCGGATCGCGGGACGAGGCGCAGCCGTGGCGGGACCTTACGAAAAATCCTCCGGGTCGACGGTCGGGGCGGTGCTCCGCGTCACCAGCGGCAACTTCCTGGAGATGTTCGACTTCTTCCTGTTCGGCTTCTACGCGACCCACATCGCGAAGGCGTTCTTCCCGGCCGGCGACGAGTTCGCCTCCCTGATGCTGACCTTCATGACGTTCGGTGCCGGCTTCCTGATGCGGCCGCTCGGCGCCGTGCTGCTCGGCGCCTACGTCGACCGGGTCGGGCGCCGCAAGGGGCTGATCACCACCCTGGCGATCATGGCCGCCGGCACGGTGCTGATCGCCTTCGTGCCGGCCTACGCCACCATCGGCCTGCTCGCCCCGGCCCTCGTCCTGATCGGCCGGCTGCTCCAGGGCTTCTCGGCGGGCGTCGAGCTCGGCGGCGTCTCGGTCTACCTGTCGGAGATGGCGACGCCCGGCCGCAAGGGCTTCTACGTGTCCTGGCAATCGGGGAGCCAGCAGGTGGCGATCATGGCCGCCGCCGCGATCGGCTACGGGCTGAGCCACGCGCTGGTGCCGGAGCAGATGTCGGAATGGGGCTGGCGGGTGCCGTTCCTCATCGGCTGCGCGCTGGTACCGTTCCTGTTCTACATCCGCAACTCGCTGGAGGAGACCAAGGCCTTCGCCGAGCGCAAGCACCGGCCGGAGGCGGCCGAGATCTTCCGGACGCTCGCGACGAACTGGCGGATCGTGCTGCTCGGCATGCTGATGGTCGCGATGACCACGATCGCGTTCTACACGATCACCGTCTACACGCCGACCTTCGGCAAGAGCGTCCTCAAGCTCACCGACACCGACAGCCTGCTCGTGACCTTCTGCGTCGCGGTCTCGAACCTGTTCTGGCTCCCGGTGATGGGGGCTCTGTCCGACCGGATCGGCCGCAAGCCGCTCCTGATCGCGTTCTCGGCGCTGACCCTGCTCACCGCCTACCCGGCGCTGACCTGGCTCGTGGGTCACATCAGCTTCGGGGCGATGCTCGCCGTGCTGCTGTGGTTCTCGTTCCTCTACGGCAGCTACAACGGCGCGATGGTGGTGGCGCTGACCGAGGTCGTTCCGGTCGAGGTCCGCACCGCCGGCTTCTCGCTCGCCTACTCGCTGGCGACCGCCCTGTTCGGCGGCATGACGCCGCTCGTCGCCACGTGGCTGATCGCGGCGACCGGCGACAAGGCCGCGCCCGGCCTGTGGATGTCGCTCGGCGGCGCCCTGGGACTGGTCGCGACGCTGGTGATCTATCGCGGGCGCGGGGCGATGCCGGCCGGGATGCCCGCCGCGGCCCGGTGAGCCGCGCGGCGATCCGCCGGTCGGAAGCTATTGCGGGGATGCCGTCCGGTACAGGACGGGCGTGGCCGGATGGCGCGGCGCGAGCCGGATCCAGGGAACCCGGTCCGGCTCGAAGCGGACGCGGGCCGCCCGGCGCCAGAGCGGCGGGGCATGATCGCCGACCAGGAGGATCTCCGTACCCGGATTGCGGATCGCGAGACGCGAGACCGCCGCGAACAGGTCCTCCCAGATCTCGGCCATCGCGCAGACCTCCGGATCGCCGAAGGGCCCACCGGTCTTGCAGTCGTGGCGCGGCGTCGCCTCCCCGGGCCTGACCGGGACATGGGAATTGAGCGTGACCCAGTACACGAACAGCGGCTGCGTCGCCTTCGACAGCCGGTCGTCGATGGTTTCGGCGATGTCGACGTCGCAGGGGCCGACGAACGCGCCGCCGCAGTGCCGCGTGTAGGCCGAGGTCGCGGTGTCCTGGAACACGCTTCGGACGAAGCCCGCCTTCGGGTACCAGGACGACCGATCGTAGAAGGCGCTCGTGAACCCGTGGACCGAGACGGTGCGGTAGCCTCGCGCGGCGAGCTGGGCCGGAAGGCAGGTCGGTCCGTGCCCGTCGAGGAGAACGGTGTAGGCCGAGCGCGAATGGCAGAGCTCGCGCATCTCCCCGTACGAGGTCGCCCCGAAGAAGCTCGTCGTGCCGGTCGTGATGCTGAAGGCCTCCCTCAAGGCCGCGTCGTCGAAGGCGGAGAACAGCACCTCCCTATGGCGCGGGTCGCGCAGGACGCCCAGGCTCTCGACGAGTACGAGAAGGACGTTCGGCTTCCGCGGCGACGGCTCCGTCAGGGCGGCGAAGCCCGACGCCTGGACCGCGGATTGGAAGGGCTGACCGATGGCGGCGGCCGGGCCGAGAGAAAGGCTGGCCGAGCTGTTGATCGCGATGTCGGCGAACAGGAATCCCGACACCGCCAGGGCGAGGACGATCCTGTTGCCTCGGACCATGCGCGCCCTGTAGCGCACGAGGAACCACAGGCCGGCCGCGACGAATGCCGTCAGGGCCGCCGTGAGCCCCGCATAGAGCGGCGAGCTCAGCAACCGGACATGCGTCAGGGCATCGAGGTTGTGATGGATGGATCCGATGTCGAGGAAAAAGATCTCGGTGACGATCATCAGCAGGTCGAAGGCCACCACCGTGAGGTAGAGCGGCACCACGGCAAGGGGCGGCAGCCGGATGCCGACCAGGATCACGACGACGTAGGCCGCGATCGGAGCGGATCGTGCCGGAATGCCGATCCAGAGGCTTGCCAGGATGGCCAGCGCGTTCGGCAGGAGCAGGGCGCCGACGACGAGAAGCAGGGTCGGCCCGGCCTGCGCGATGCGGCGGCGGACCGCCCAGCCGCCGACGCGTTCGCGCACGGTTTCGCGCGCGTCGACGAAGCCGTTTTCCGCGCTGTCCATGCCCGCGCCCCACCTCAAGTCCGTGGAGCATGTTCCTATGGATCGGTTATCACGGTCCTAATCTGCACGTTAACTCGGTAAATTTGCCCAGACGATCGAAATCGTTCCCGCCTTGCCGAGGTCTGGCGGGCGGGCGTCGGGACGCGCGAGCCCTCCTCAGATCGCCCGCCGCGCCATCAGCCGCCGGCCCGGGCGGTGCCCCTCCTCGCCGGTGTCGCGGAACCCGAGCTTGGTTAGGAGCCCCCAGGAGGCGACGTTGCCGGGACGGCACTCGGCAACGATCGTGCGGGCCGGAAAGCGCAGCGACAGCGATCCCAGGATGCCCGACACCGCTTCCGTGGCGAGACCGCGCCCCCGGGCGGCGCCGCCGACCCAGTAGCCGATCTCGACCGCCTCGGTTCCGCGCAGGTGCGTCCCGACCACCCCGACCAGGGTTCGGCCCTCGCGCGTCCGGGCGCCGAAGAACCGGTCCTCGCGGCGGCGTCCCGAGGCGATGAGCCTGCGGGCATCCTCGAGCGTGAAGGGCGCGGGCAGGAAATCGACGGCGCCGGTGATCGCCGGGTCGTCGGTGAGGCTCCGCAGCGCCTCCGCATCGCCCGGAATCAGCACGTCGATCGACAGTCGCGCGGTCTCAAGACCGGGCAGGTCGCACAAGCTGTCGCTTCGGGCGCGGCGGAAGAACATCTCGGAGGATGTGGGATCGGACGACGGATACCGTAAGAGACGCTTTGGCGGGGCGGTCTCATCCCGCGCCGACCCGGGCGCGGCCTACTCCACGGCCTGGAAGCCCGACAGCGGCGCCTCGACGCGGCAGACGACCCCGTCGGGCTCGTAGGCGAGGCC
Organism: Methylobacterium sp. E-041; assembly: GCF_022829665.1. Classification (NCBI taxonomy): domain Bacteria; kingdom Pseudomonadati; phylum Pseudomonadota; class Alphaproteobacteria; order Hyphomicrobiales; family Methylobacteriaceae; genus Methylobacterium; species Methylobacterium sp. E-041. The sequence continues at coordinate 78,188 of NZ_JAKSYQ010000179.1, forward strand.
GACCGCGCCCCCGACCGCGCCCGCGAGCCCGCGCTCGATCAGCCGCGACCCGAAGCCCTTCCGCGTCGGCGGCGCGACCTTGGGACCGCCGCGCTCGGTCCACAGCATCCGCACCATGGCGTCGGCATCGAGCGACCACGTCACGGCCACGCGGCCGCCGGGCACCGAGAGCGCGCCGTACTTGGCCGCGTTGGTGGCGAGCTCGTGCATCATCAGCGCCAGCGACAGCGCCGCCTTCGGGCCGACCTCGATCTCCGGCCCGTCGAGGGCGAGGCGCCCGGCCTGGCCGTCGTCGTGGATCGCCAGCGCCCCGGCGATCACCGCGGCGATGCCGGCGCTCTCGCGCGCGCCCGTCAGGAGGATGTCGTGCGCCTTGCCCAGGGCGATCAGCCGGGCGGCGAGCGCCTCCTTGGCGCTCTCGAAATCGGGGGCGTTGCGCAGGGTCTGCGACGCGATGGCCTGGACCATCGCGAGGGTGTTCTTGAGGCGGTGGCTGAGCTCGCGGTTGCGGAGCGCCTGCTGGTCCTCGGCCTGGATGCGCCCGAGCGTGCCCCAGAGCCGCTCGGCGACCTCGCGCACGAAGGCGATCTCGCCGGCGGCCCAGGCGCGCGGCGCGCGGTCGTGGACGAACAGCACCCCGGCGAGCCGGCCGAGCCGCGTCAGCGGGACGTTGATCGCGGCCCGTGCTCCCATGCCGGCATAGGCCGCGGCATCGCCGGCCAGCGCCGGATCGGCGCTGTCGGGGATCGCCTGCGGCAGGCCCGAGGCCAGGCGCGCCAGGGTCTCGGGGAAGGCGGCGAGCGGGCAGGGCGGCGGCGGGCCGGCCGGGTCGGCGTCCGCCGCGGTCCAGGCGGCCTCGACCTGGAACACGCCGCCCGCGACATCGACGGCGCCGTAGCCCGCCCGCGTCGCCGGAAGCGTCGCGCCGAGGATCGCGGCGGCGGCACCGATCGCCTCGGTCCGGCCCGAGGCGTCGCGCAGCGCGTCGCCCAGCGCGATGAGCGCACGGTGGCGCGCCTCGGTGGTGCGCTCCAGCGTGATGTCCTCGATCATCGCGGTGGTCTGGAGCCGGTCGCCCAGCGCCTGCGACACGAGGTTGACCCGGGCCCAGATGATGCGGCCGTCGGCACGGCGGTAGCGCTTCTCCAGGGTCTCGCGCAGGACCTCGCCGGCGGCGAGGCGCCGGTGCAGGGTGTCGCGCTCGGCCGCATCCTCCTGCGGGGTCCACAGCGCCACCGACCGGCCGACGATGGCGGCGGCCGGCGCGCCCCAGATGGCGCAGAGCTTGGCGTTGACGCTCAGCACCTCCAGGCTGTGCGGATCGAGCTGGACGATGCCGACGTTGGCGCCCTCGAAGATCGCGCGGACATCGGCCTCGGCGCGGTTGCGCTCGCTCAGGTCGAGCATCGCGCCGACCATGCGCACCGGCGTGCCGTCCGCGCCGCGGATCACGTAGCCGCGGTCGAGCACGTCGGCGTGGCGTCCGTCGGCGCGCAGGAAGCGGTATTCGAGGCTCCAGGCGTCGCTCCCGCCCCGGATCGCGGTACCGAGCGCCGCCTCGACCCGGTCGCGGTCGGCCGGGTGGACCTGCGCCAGCCACCATGCCCCGGTGGCGGCCTCGCCGTCCGGAGCCCAGCCGTAGGCGGTCTGGAGCGCCTCGTTCCACGTGACCGTGTCGGCGACGAGATCCCAGTCGCGGATCGCGTCGCTGGTCGCTCGCGCGATCAGGCGGTAGCGCTCGCGGACGGCCTCCGAGGCGAGGTCTGCGACCTTGCGCGCGGTGACGTCCCGGACGCTCCCGACGACCCGGTTGGCCCGGCCGCCGGCGAGCACCGGACGGCCGCAGATCGCGACCCAGCAGGGCGCATCGTCGGGCCGCGCCAGCCGGTAGTCGCCGCCGAACCGCCCGTCGCCCTCCGGGTCGAGGGCGGTGCGCAGGTCGGCGGCGGCGCGCATCCGGTCGTCCGGGTGGATCGCCCGCAGGAAGGTCCGCGCCAGGTTCGCCGGCTGCGCCGCGTCGAGCCCGAGCAGCCGGCGGGCGTGGGCATCGCAATCGAGGCGGTCGGCGAGCGGGTCGTAGTCCCAGATCCCGATCTCGGTCGCCTCGATCGCCAGCCGCATCAGCAGCGCGCTCTCGCCGAGGCGGACGGTGGTGGCGGCGCGCGCCGCGAGGGCTTGGCGCTGCCGGGCGAGGCGCGCCTCCCGACGGTCGAGGGCGGCGCGGCTCTCCAGCAGGCCGACCGTGCGGCGCCCGAGCGCCCGGAAGGCCGCCTCCTGGCCGGGCGCGAGGCCGGCGCGCGGCAGGGTGTCGAGGACGCAGAGCGTCCCGAGCGGGACGCCGTCGCGCGAGACGAGGCGGAGCGCCGCGAGGAAGCCGAACGGGAGCGCGCCTCCACCGGGCCCCGCGCCCCGGTCGGCGAGGACGCGGAGGTCGGGCAGGACGCAGAGGTCGTCTCGGAAGATGTCGCCGTGGGGGAGGACTTGTCCCTGGCGGACGCCTCCGCCCCGATCGAGCCCCCCTCGCGAGAGCAGCCGTGCCAGCGCCCGCCCGTCGGGCGCGGCGATCCCGAGGCGTGCCGCCACCGCCAAGCCGTCGCCGTCGACGAGGCCGAGGAAGGAGGCCGGCGCACCGAGGAGCGCACGCGCGAGCAGCACGGTGTCGTCGAAGCCGGTCTTGGCCGGATGCGCTCCGGAATCTGCGCGGGGCGCGGCCCGCACCGGTCGGTCGGGAAGGGTGGACGGGGCGCTCACCGCGGCGTCCGCGGCGATCCGCACGCCGCGGCGGCCTCGGGCCGTGGGATGGGGAAGCGGGGTTCAGCGCGCCGCATCCCGCCTCCTTCCGCCCTCGTCGCGGTCGGTCGCCGCCGCGCGCTCCGACGCGCCGCCGACGGCGTGGATGCTGCCGAGCACGGTGTCGTAGTGGCGGCGGACGACGCCGTGGCACTCGCAGGCGGCGTCCACCATCGCGGTGCGGTCGAGGATCGTGATGCGGCCGCGCCCGACGCGCAGCAGGCCCTGCGCCTGCAGCGTGCTGAGGATGCGGGTGAGATAGGTGCGCTGGACCCCGAGCATCGCGGCGAGCTGCTCGTGGGTCACGGGCAGCACGTCGCCGTCGATCCGGTCCTGGAGGGTCAGCAGCCAGCGCAGGCAGCGCGCCTCGATCGGGTGCAGGGCGTTGCAGGCTACCGATTGCAGCACCTGCGCCAGCAGGCAGTCGGCGTAGCGGGTGAACAGGGCGCGCAGGCTCGCCGAGCGGCGCTTGGCCTCCTGCAGGCGCGCCGCATCCAGGCGCAGGGCCGGTCCGCCGACCTGCACGACCGCGCTGGTGGAGGCGGGAACCCGGCCGTCGCTGACCGCGCCGCCGACGGCGCCTTCGCAGCCGATCGTGGCGGTCTCGGCGCTGCGGCCGTCCTGCATCGCGATCAGCAGGGTCACGACCGTCTGCCGGCAGGGAAACGTGATCGCGCCGACCTCGGCGCCGGTGGCGAAGAGCACGTCGCCCTTCTCGTAGGCGGCCGGCTCGAGATGCGGCGCCAGCAGGGCGCGGTCGGCGCCGCGCAGGCTCTCGAGCAGGCGGTTGCCGTCGAACGGGGAGGAAGACGCGACCGACATGCGATTCGACGGTGGAGGGATCATCACAACCTACAGGAGCGACCCGGCCGCAGTCCGTCCATTAGTGGACAGAAGACGCGCGAATTCGATGATTTTTCGACATTTGCGCGCGGCTGCGCCGGCGCGATCGCGCGTCGGCGGGAAGCGCTTTCAGAGGGGTGCCGGCCGGCTTTCTACTTGCCGGTGCAGAGGCCCTGCTCGGAGAGGCGGCGGTGCTCGCGTGGGTCGCAATCGGTCGAGAGGAACGAGGCCCACTCGGCCGGCGTCCCGTAGAAGGCGTTGCGGTCGACGTCGCCGCGCACCCCCGGCACGCGGCCGGTCGAGGTGAACTGCCACAGCATCCACTTGCGGTTGGCGAAGCGCTGCTCGGGCTCGGCTGCGGTCGAGCGCAGCCAATGCGGGTAATCCGGCAGCTCGCCCTCGAGCACGTCCTTGTGGAAGGTGATGTCGGTGTAGATGATCGGCCGCTTGCCGGTGTACCGCTCCATCTCCTCGAGCATGTAGGTCGTCATCGCCAGGGCCTGCGCCTTCGGCAGCTTCTTCGGGCAGGTCTGCGAATGGCCGTTCCACTCCACGTCCAGCACCGGGGGCAGGGCGGTCGGGTCGTTGGGGACGTTCTTCTTGAACCAGTCCATCTGCTCCTTGGCCGAGCGGCACCAGAACACGAAGTGGTAGGCGCCGCGCGGCACGCCCGCCTGGCCGGCGGCGTCCCAGTTTGCGCGGAAGCGGTCGTCGACGTGGTCGCCGCCCTCTGTCGCCTTGATGAAGGCGAACTGGGTGCCGGCGGCGCGCACCGAGGCCCAGTCGACCGGTCCCTGCCACTTCGAGATGTCGATGCCCTGGATCGGATGGCTCTTGGCCCGCGCGACGCCCGGATGGGGCTTCGCGTCGCCGTTCGTCGGGTAGAAGTCGTTGTTGGAGGCGCAAGCCGCGAGGCTCGCCAGAAGCGTCGCCGCCAGGATGCGCTTGGCGACCGCGCGCAGGCCGGCCGAGGTCGAGGCGAGATCCACGGGACGAGCATTCCTCAGCGACATCGATGCCCGGCCCGCCATCTGGTGAAGCGCCACAACAGAGCTATTCGATGGCCCCGAGGCGGTTAACAGACTTTTGCCGTCAATGCGGCGGAATTCCGGAACCCGTGTCGGACGAGACACATGACCGCGTGGAGCGCGTCCGCGCCGGCCCGCGCGCCGCGGGTTAAGTCACGCTGCCGCCTCGCTTCTTCGGAGGGCTCGGGTTGGGTAAGGTTCTGTTCACCATAGGTTACGAAGGGCTCGATCCGGAGCGCCTGACCGCCGCCCTCCGCGAGGCCGGATGCGGCCTGCTCGCGGACGTGCGGGCGGTCGCCAACTCGCGCAAGCGCGGGTTCTCGAAGGGGGCGCTCAAGGCCGGGATCGAGGAGGCGGGCCTCGCCTACGCCCACCTGCGCAGCCTCGGCACGCCGAAGGCCGGGCGCGAGGCGGCCCGCGGCCACGACGCGGCGCTGATGCGCAGGATCTACTGCGAGGCCGTGCTCGACACCGCCGACGGCGGCCTCGCCCTCGATGCGCTCGCCGGGATGGCCGAGGCCGCGCCGACCTGCCTGCTCTGCTTCGAGCGCGCCCCCGAGCGCTGCCACCGGCGCGTGCTCGCCGAGCGCCTGGAAGCCCGCGGCTTCACCACCGTCGACCTGTTCGGGTGAGATCCGCCTTCGGAGGCGACGAGGCTCGGCCGCAGGCGCGAACGTGGGCCGCCGCTGCGGCGGATGCCTCCGACCCGGGTCGAAGGCGCCGAGCGTCACGCGTCGGGCCGGCCTTCGCAGAAGCGCCGGAACGCCTCCAGGGTCTCGCCGCTGACATGGTGCTCGATGCCCTCGGCGTCGCGCCGCGCGGTCTCGGGGCTGACCCCGAGGGCGCACAGGAAGCGCTCGACGATGCGGTGGCGCTCGCGCGCCTGGCTCGCGAGCGCCCGTCCGGCCTCGGTGAGGAACACGCCGCGATAGGGGCGCTGCTGCACGAGGCCGTCCTCGGCCAGCCGCTTCAGCATCTTGGCGACGGTCGGCTGCGCCACGCCGAGGCGGGCGGCGATGTCGACCTGGCGCGCCTCGCCGCCGTCGCCGATCAGGTCGGCGATCAGCTCGACGTAGTCCTCGACGAGCTCGGAGCGCCGGGCCTCGCGGGCCTGCCGGAAGCTCTCGACATGGACCTCCGGGTCGATGAGCGCGGGCTCGGATCGTGGCGGATCCTGCATGGTGCCGGCTCTCTCCCCCCTTGGGCAGGTCGCGCGGAAACGCTTTGCGGTTTCGCGCCCGAAGCCTGCGATCACACCCATAGGCCGGGCGGCTGCGGCGCAGGCAGCCTGTTTAGCAAAAGCGGCGCGGAAGGGGAGCCCCGGGCGCGCGCAAGATTCGATCTTGACCTTGAGCCCGAGCACATCTTTATAGCTCATGCTATAAAGCGCGCGGCACGGGGCCGGGCAGGATCGCGGCGACGTTCATGGACCAACCCATCGCGGACACGCCGGCCGGCGGCCGGACCGCACCGCAGCGCGACAGCCTGAGCCTGCGCACGGAGCGGCGCATCCGCGACGTGCTCGACGGGCGGGCCGTCGGGCGCGGCCGCTTCCTGCTGTTCACCGGGCCGGCCGTGATGGCGTCGATCGCCTACATGGACCCCGGCAACTTCGCGACGAACATCCAGGCCGGCGCCAAGTACGGCTACGGCCTGCTCTGGGTGGTGCTCGCCGCCAACCTCGTGGCGATGCTGTTCCAGGCGCTCTCGGCCAAGCTCGGCATCGTCACCGGCCGCAACCTCGCCGAGCTCTGCCGCGACGAGTTCCCGAGGCCGGTGCGGCTCGCGATGTGGGCGGTGAGCGAGCTCGCCGCGATGGCCACCGACCTCGCGGAATTCCTCGGCGGCGCGATCGGCCTGGCCCTGCTCACCGGGATGCCGCTGTTCGCCGGCATGGTGGTCACGGCCGTCGTCACCTACGCGATCCTGCTGCTCGAGCGCGGAGGATTCCGCTGGATGGAGATCGTCATCGGCGCGATGGTGGCGACCATCGGCCTCTGCTACGCGATCGAGCTGTTCATCGCGCCGATCGCCTGGGCCGACGCGGCCAGGGGGCTGACGACGCCGCGGATCCCGGACGCCGAGGCGCTGACCATCGCGGTCGGCATCATCGGCGCCACGGTGATGCCGCACGCGCTGTTCCTGCATTCGGGGCTGACGCAGGGACGCGGCGGGGTCCGCGACGACGCCGACCGGCGCCTGCTCCTGCGCTACTCGAACCGCGAGGTGGTGGTGGCGCTGGCGCTCGCCGGCCTGGTCAACATCGCCATGGTGATCATGGCGGCGGCCGCCTTCCACCTCGGCCACAGCGAGGTCGCCGAGATCGACCAGGCCTACAGGACGCTGACGCCGCTGCTCGGCCCGGCGGCCGCGGGCGCGTTCCTGGTCTCGCTGATCGCGTCCGGCGTCTCGTCCTCGGTGGTCGGCACGATGGCCGGGCAGATGGTGATGCAGGGCTTCCTGGGCTGGCGCGTGCCGCTGATCGTGCGGCGGCTGGCGACGATGGTGCCGGCCTTCGTGGTGATCGGGATCGGCGTCGACCCGACCCGCGCGCTGGTGCTCTCGCAGGTAGTGCTGTCGCTGGCGCTGCCGGTGCCGATGATCGCGCTGGTGCTGTTCACCCGCCGCCCGGACCTGATGGGCGCCTTCGCCAACCGGCGGGCGACGCAGGTCGCGGCGGTGGCGGGCGCGGCCCTCGTGCTCTGCCTCAACGCGGTCCTGCTGGCGCAGGCGTTCGGCGTGCCGGTCCCGGGGCTGGCGGCCGGCTGAGGCCTCCGGCCCGCGCGCACCCCGGTTACAGTCGGCCCGATCCGGCACGACGGACGGCTGACAGGCGGCCGCCTTTCGCGCTCAATGGCGTCCGGACGCGAAGGCCGAGCGGCGATGAACGCTGCCGGCGGCGTCCCTCGGGAGAGACGCCATGATCCGCCACCTCGTCACCGCGGCCGCCTGCCTCGTCGGCGCGCACGCGGCGCTCGCACAGGAGAAGACCGCCCCGACGGACCTCGCGACCGTCAAGATCGGCGTGCTCAACGACCGCTCGGGGGTCTATTCCGACTCCACCGGCGAGGGCGCGGTGATCGCCGCGCGCCTGGCGCTCGAGGATTTCAAGCCGGCCGAGCACGGGCTGACCGTCGAGATCGTCTCCGCCGACCACCAGAACAAGCCCGACATCGGCGCCGCGCTGACCCGGCAATGGTACGACCGCGACGGGGTCGACGCGGTGTTCGACGTGCCGACCTCCTCGGTGGCGCTGGCCGTCAACGCGATCACCCGCGAGAAGAACAAGGTCTTCGTGAATTCCGGCGGCGGCACGCCGGACCTCACCGGCGCGCAATGCACGCCCAACACCGTGCACTGGACCTACGACACGGTGGCGCTCGCGACCAGCAACGGCAAGGCGATGCTGAAGCGCGGCGGCGACACTTGGTTCTTTCTCGCCGCCGACTACGCCTTCGGCCTCGCGCTCGAGCGCGACACCCGCGCGGTGGTGCTCAAGAACGGCGGCACGGTGCTCGGCACCGTCAAGACGCCGTTCCCGACCGCCGACTTCTCGTCGTTCCTGATCCAGGCGCAGGGGTCGGGGGCCAAGGTGATCGGGCTCGCCAATGCCGGGGGCGATGCCGCCAACGCGATCAAGCAGGCGCACGAGTTCGGCATCCGCGAGAGCGGGCAGGCGCTGGCCGCGCTGCTGATCTCCTCGACCGACATCCACGCCCTCGGGACCACGATCGCCCAGGGGCTGACGCTCACCGAGGCGTTCTACTGGGACCTGAACGACCAGACCCGCGCCTTCTCCGAGCGCTTCGCGAAGCGCGACGGCGGCCGCAAGCCCACCGCCTACCAGGCCGGCGTCTACGGCGGCTTCCTGCACTACTTGAAGGCGGTGGCCGCGCTCCATTCGGCCAAGGACGGCGCCGCCGTCGTCGCCAAGATGAAGGAGATGCCGACCGACGACCCGCTCTTCGGCAAGGGCACGATCCGCGCCGACGGGCGCAAGATCCACGACATGTACCTGTTCGAGGTCAAGAAGCCCGCCGAGTCGAAGGGCGAGTGGGACCTCTACAACGTCCTGGCGGTCAACCCCGGCAACGAGGTGTTCCGCCCGCTGGCCGAGGGGGGCTGCCCGCTGGTGAAGGGGTGAGCCCGGGGCAGCGCTCCGTGGCGCCTTCTCCCAGGGGGAGAAGGGTGGGATGAGGGGCGTGACCTCTCCGTAGGGGTCCCATGCCTCGACCCGCAAGCGCTCGGGGTGGGAAGCTTTGCCCCGTCCGCTCATCGGTGCGGAAGGGGCGAATCCGACAGACTGGAACGCGAGAACCGGCGTGAGAGGTGCAGCCTCTCCGGACGACGCACGCCCCTCATCGTGTCCTTCTCCCCCTGGGAGAAGGGACCCGCGGGCGATCCGGCGACGATCGCGTCCGTCACCCGATCACCCGCACCGGCGCGCCGTCGAGAAACCCTTGGATGTCGGCCACCGCCTCGGTGAAGTAGGTGCGGTAGTTGGCCTCGCTGACGTAGCCGAGATGGGGCAGGGCCAGCAGGTTCGGCAGGCTGCGCCAGGGCGAGTCCGCCGGCAGCGGCTCGGTCTCGAACACGTCGAGGCCGGCTCCGCCGATCCGCCCGTCCCGGAGCGCGGCCTGCAGCGCCGGCCCGTCGACGAGGCCCGCCCGCGCGGTGTTGATCAACAGGGCGTGGGGTTGCATCAGCGCCAGCGCCGCGGCGTCGACGAGCCCGCGGGTGCGCTCGCCCAGCACCAGGTGGATCGAGACCACGTCGCTCCTGGCCAGCAGGTCCGCCTTGGACGGCGCAAGCGCGACGCCGGCCTCCGCCGCCCGCTCCGCCGTGAGGTTCGGGCTCCAGGCCGAGACCGCCATGCCGAACGCCTGGCCGATGCGGGCGACGCGGGTTCCGATCTTGCCGAGCCCCAGGATGCCGAGGCGGCGGCCGGCGAGATCCGCGCCCACGCTCGTCTGCCAGCCGCCGGCCCGGAGCGCGTTCGCCTCCGGCACGACGCGGCGGGCGAGGCCCAGGATCAGCGCCCAGGTCAGCTCCACCGGCGGCTCGGAACCGCTCGCCGTGCCGCAGACGGTGATGCCGCGTGCCTTGGCCGCCGCGAGGTCGATGCTCGCGTTGCGCATGCCGGACGTGACCAGGAGCTTCAGCTTCGGCAGGCGCGCGAGCAGGGCGGCCGGGAACGGCGTGCGCTCGCGCATCATCACCACGATTTCGCACTCGGCGATGGCCTCGACCAGCGCGTCCTGCGTCGCGAAGCCCGCGCGGAAGGTCCGCAGCGCGACCCGGTCCCGGACGGCAGACCAGTCCGCCAGCGTGGTGGCGACGCCCTGGTAGTCGTCGAGGATCGCGCAGTTGAGCATGGTTGGCATCCGATCTCAGGCCCGGGCGGGCGCCGGCGGGGGGCCCGTCACCGGGTCGGCGAGCCGCGTCGGCAGGGTGTTGATGCGCAACGCCGTCCGCAGCGCCCGCGACGCGGCGTCGACCGCGACCGTCATCGCGGCGGTGGCGGCGATCAGCACCACGGCGACGTCGAGGCGCAATTCCGAGATCGCGGCGTCGACGTAGTAGCCGAGCGTCGCGACGCCGAGGATGCCGAAGATCGCGCTCTCGCGCAGGATCAGCTCCCAGCGGTAGAGCAGGTAGGCGAGGAACTGCCCGTAGAGCCGCGGCACGGTCTCGTAGGCGTAGAGGTTCAGGCCGCGCGGCGCGTCCGCCCGGTAGGGCAGCGCGTCGGCGTGGCGGCCCATCAGATAGCCGATGATGCCGGCGTTGTGGATCGACAGCGCGAGGATCGCCGGCAGCATCGAGGGGCCGAGCATCTGCAGCAGCACGTAGGCGAGCATGTATTCCGGCGTCGAGCGCAGCACCACGAGGAGCACGCGCCCCGCGGGCGACCCGAACCGGCCGGAGAACCGGCGCGACACCAGCGGGAACAGCACGAGCGCACCGAGGGCGGTGGCGACGAGGGCGATCTGCGCCAGCACCAGCGTCTGCACCGCGCCGGGGAGGATCTGCCCGGTGAGGATCGGCACGAACCAGGCCCAGAGGCGGGGCAGGGTTTCGGGATCGAGAAGGCTGGCGCCGCGCAGGGGCGCGGGGACGACGTCGTGGGTGAGGAAGCGGAGGAGGCTGGCGCCGACGTTCGTGGTGCCGATCGTGGCCGGCAGCGCCAGCGCGCTCGCCGCGATCAGCACCGGCACGGACCCCACCCGCACCCAGAGCCGGCGCGAGCCGATCAGCGCGTAGAACACCAGGAGCAGCGCGCCGGCCTCGGCGTAGCGCCCCTGCCGGAAGGCGGATTCGAGATAGAACCCCATGGTCGGCAGGCCGATGAAGCCGAGCACCAGGGTCGAGCGCATGGCGCATTCGAAGCGGTAGAGCGTGTAGTGCCGGAAGGACCCGGCGACCTCCGGCAGGCGGGCGTAGAGGAAGGCGGAGACGCTGCCCGTGCCCTCGGGCAGCACCCGCAGGGCCGAGAGGTCGGCCTCCTCGATGATCTCCGAATAGACCTTCGCGCAGATGCCCGCGTAGGGCAGGGCGATGGCGAGGATGCCGGTGGTGGCCGAGAGCCCGAACACCTGCATCAGCAGCAGCGCCCAGAACAGCTCGTGCACGGCGCGGAGCCCGGCGCAGAGGAGGCGGATGCTGCGGAACCGCGCGAAGGGAATCGCCAGCAGGAACCCGGTGCCGGCCCCACACGTCACGCCGAGCACCGCGAAGGCGACGGTGTAGACGACGCTCCAGCCCTCCACCGAGAGCAGGTCCGGCCGGATCAGCCCGGCCAGCAGGCGCTGGAGATCGGCCCAGGGGTTCAGGCTGGTGACGTGCAGGTCGGCGAGAAACAGCGCGGCGAGCGCCGCCGCCGCGAACCAGCGGCTGACGGCGGCGTAGCCCGGGGTGGAGCGCTGCCGCCCGATCACGCCGCCGCCTGGTAGAAGGGGCTCAGCGCGGCGGCGTCGAGGGTGCGGGCCGGCGCGTCCAAGACGATGCGGCCGGCATCCAGCACCACGATCCGGTCGGTGTGGGCGAGCGCCAGCGCGACGTCGTGGAGGGCCACCACCAGGGTCTCGTGGCTGCGGGCCATCTCGGCGAGCACCGCGGCGCCCTGCATCCGGTCCAGCGCCGAGACCGGCTCGTCGCCGACCAGGATCGGCCGGCCGTTGTAGAGCGCGCGGGCGACCGAGACGCGCTGCTGCTGCCCGCCCGACAGCGCGCCGGCCTTGTCGCGGATCTTCTCCGCCAGCCCGACGCGGGCCAGCACCGCGCGGATCTCGGCGAGGTCGGCGGCGGCGGGGAAGGCCAGGGTGCGCAGGTTGTGCAGGGTCGAGCGGCGGTCGAGCCGGCCCATGTAGACGTTGTGGAACACCGACAGCGTCCGCACGAGCGCGGCCGCCTGCGGCACCAGGGCGACCCGCTCCGGGGCCTGCGCCTGGATCAGGCCGATCAGCGTCGACTTGCCGGCGCCGGAACGCCCCATCAGCGCGACCCGCTCGCCCGCGCGGACCGTCAGGTCGATGCCGGAGAGCACCGCGCGCCCGTCGTAGGCGGCGCTCGCGTTCGTCAGCCGGATCGCAGGTTCGGCCATCGTCGGGTCAGTCGAGCAGGCCGGTCGACCGGCCCACCGCGATCAGCGGCGCATAGGCCGCGTTGTCGACGGGGATGAACTTCGAGCGGCCGAACGGCGCGAGGATCGCCGGATCGGTGATGCCGACGAGCGCCGCCTTCAGCCCCGCGGTGAAGCCTTCGCCGTAGATCGCGTCGACGTCGCCGCGGACCGTCCACTGGTAGTCGGGGAAGGTCGGGCTCTCCCAGATCACCGAGACCGCCTTGGGGTCGACCTTGCCGGCCTTGGTGTCGAGATCCCAGACCGAGTAGTCGACCGCGCCGACGGCGAAGGCCCCCGACTGGACGAGCTGGATCGTCCGGCTGTGATCGCCCGAGAAGCCCACCGTCGGGAAGACCTGCTCGGGGGTCTTGCCGGGAAAGGCCTGCCGGATGAAGTATTCCGGCATCAGCCGCCCCGAGGTCGAGGCGCGCGAGCCGAAGGTGAAGCTCTTGCCGGCGATGGCCTTCGGGAAGTCGGCCGCCTTCGCAAGGCCGGTCTTCGCGTTGGCGATGAGGTAGGTCTTGAAGGCGGCATCCTCGGCCCCTTGCGCGATCGCCTGCGAGCCCGGCACGGCCTTGCGGGCCTGCACGCCGGTGAAGCCGCCAAACCAGGCGAGCTGCACCTGCCCGTTGGTGAAGGCGGTGACGGCCGCCGGATAGTTCTTCACCGGGATGTAGGTCACCGGCACGCCGAGCTTGCCTTCGAGGTAGGCCGCAACCTTGCCGAAGCGCTCGACCAGGCGGCTCTCGTCCTGGTCGGGGATGCCGGTGAACACGAAGGCGGGCTTGGCGCCCTGCGCCGTGGCCGGCCCCGCGACGGCGACGCCGGCGAGCGCCGCCAGGACCAGAATCCGCACCCCGTCGATCATAGCGTCCCTCTCGCCCGTCCCGAAGACGCCTGACCTAGCAGAGCACCGCCCCCCGACGCCATGGCCGCAGGTGCATCGCCGCCGCGGGACTTCGTGGGCGAGGCGCCCGCCTCGGATCTCCCCCGGTGCCGTCGGTCACGATGCCTTGAGCGGATGGATACCCGCCTGTCCGAAGCCCGTTCGGGCACGACGATCGCATCCTCGAGAAAGCCATCCCGACATGAAGACCCTCCTCCTCGGCGCGACGCTGGCCCTCGGCCTCCTGGCAGGATCGAGCCTGCCGGGCCACGCCGCCGCCGGCGACGGCCTCGACCGCAACGCGGCGGCGACCGGCAACAGCACCTTCGCCGGCCAGCATCGGACCGCGCGCATGGGCAGCATGACGGCACGCAGGCCGATGATGCGTCGTCACCGCCGCCATCGCTGAGCCGATCCCCGCGGGCCGCCGGTCAGGGGCCGGCTGCGGCCCGCGGGGGCGATCCCGTCACGCGGCCGCGGCCGCATCGAGCAGCCAGGCGATCCGGCCCTGGCTCGTCACCCGCCCGGCCGGGAGATCCTCGCCCGCGGCGAGCCGCCGGAGCGCCGCGCGCTTGCTCTCGCCGCTCACCAGGAACAGGACCAGGGCGGAGGACGCGAGCGCCGGATAGGTCAGCGTCACGCGGGGCACGAAGGGCGCGAGCCCGGCCTCGGGCACGGGGGCGACGAGCCTGGCCGTCTCGGACAGGGCCGGCTTGCCCGGGAACAGCGAGGCGGTGTGTCCGTCCTCGCCGAGCCCGAGCAGGACGCAGTCGAACAGCGGGCGGGCCGGATCGAGCCGGTCGGCGCCGTAGAATTCCAGGAGCGTGCGCGCGTAGGTCTCGGCCGCGGCCTCGGGCCCCGCGTCGGTCGGGATGAAGTGCAGGTGCGCCGCCGGCACCGCCGTGCCGTGGCCGAAGGCCTCGCGGACCATGCGGACGTTGCTGTCGGCGTGGTCCCACGGCACCGCCCGGTCGTCGCCGAAGAACCAGTGGACCCGGTCCCACGGCACGCGGCCGACATGGTCCGGGCCGGCCAGCAGCGCATAGAGCCGCTTCGGCGTCGAGCCGCCGGACAGGGCGATCGCGATCCGCTCGGATCGGGAGGCCTCGCAGGCGGCGATCAGGCGCTCCGCCGCCTCGTGGGCCACGGCGTCGGCATCGGGCAGGACCACGGCATCGGGCGGCAGCGCGGCCGTCATGACTTCTTGGGCTCCTGGTGCCCGCCGAAGCCCTTGCGCATCGCCGACAGCATCTTGTCGGCGTAGGAGGCGTCCTCGCGCGAGCGGAAGCGGCGGTAGAGGGCATTCGAGAGCACGGTGGCCGGGACGGATTCCTCGATCGCCGCATTGATCGTCCAGCGCCCCTCGCCGGAATCCTCGACGTAGCCGGAATAGTCGTCGAGCTTCTCGTCGGTCGCCAGCGCGTTCGCCGTCAGGTCGAGGAGCCAGGACGAAACCACGCTGCCGCGGCGCCAGACCTCGGCGATGTCGCCGAGGTTGAGGTCGAAGCGGCGCTCGGGCGGCAGGTTCTCGCTGTCGGCGTGCTTGAGGATGTCGAAGCCCTCGGCATAGGCCTGCATCAGCCCGTACTCGATGCCGTTGTGGATCATCTTGACGAAGTGGCCCGCCCCGCTCGGGCCGGCATGGATGTAGCCCTGCTCGGCGCGGGGGTCGCGCCCCTCGCGGCCCGGCGTCCGCGGGATGTCGCCGATGCCGGGCGCCAGCGTCGCGAAGATCGGATCGAGCCTGCCGACGGCGGCGGTGTCGCCGCCGATCATCATGCAGTAGCCGCGCTCCAGCCCCCAGACGCCGCCCGAGGTGCCGACGTCGACGTAGTGGATGCCCTTGCCCTTGAGCTCGCCGGCGCGGCGCACGTCGTCGCCGTAGAACGAGTTGCCGCCGTCGATGATCACGTCGTCGGCCTGCATCAGGCCGGACAGGGTCTTGACGGTTCCCTCCGTGATGGCGCCGGCCGGCAGCATCACCCAGGCGGCCCGCGGAACGTCGAGCTTGCCGACGAAGTCCTCCAGGCTGTCGGCGCCGACCGCGCCGGCCTCGACCAAAGCCTTCACCGCCTCCGGGTTCTGGTCGAAGACCACCGCGGTGTGCCCGTCGCGGAGGAGGCGCCGGACGATGTTGCCACCCATCCGGCCGAGGCCGATCATGCCGAGCTGCATTGGTTTGGCACTCCGTTTGAGACTCTATCGGGGTCGGGCCCCTCATGCCCGGCGGCGCCCGCGTGGCGGAGCCGGGCGCGATCGTGCGTCGGGTCGCTCAGCCCGCGGCGGCGGTCAGGGCCGCGGCGATCCGCTTGAGGCCCGCCGGGACGTCGCCGCCCTTGATGTGGATCCGCAAGGCGCGGCGCCCGCGCTCGGACAGCACCGACAGGTCGCCGCGCGCCTGCGCCGCGACCACCGTGCCGAAGCCGAGCTTGCGCCCCGGAATCGCGAGATCCTCGGTCGGATCGGCGGTGATCTGCACGAACACGCCGCTGTCGGGGCCGCCCTTGTAGGCCTGCCCCGTCGAGTGCAGGAAGCGCGGCCCGAACTCGAGGCAGGTCGCGACGTGCTTCGCGTCGCGGATCGCGAGGCGGGCCTGCTGCAGCGTGGCGTGGTTCGCCGCGTTGCGGGGCACGTAGGCGAGCAGCGCCAGGTAGTCGCCGGCCTTGAGCCGGGCGACCTGCGCCTTGAGCCCGGCCTCGAGGCCGTCCGTCGCCGCCGGCAGCGCGCCGGCATTGGCCGGGTCGGCGTAGAGGGCGATGGTCTCGTCCTCGAACACCGGCGTCTCGGGCGGCAGCGCGCCGCTCGCCTCGGCGGCCTCGAACAGCTTCTTCGTCTCGATCTTGCTCGCCTCGACGTCGGGCTGGTCGAACGGGTTGATGCCGAGCAGGGCACCAGCCACCGCGGTCGCCATCTCGAAGCGGAAGAACTCCTGCGGCAGCTGCTCCACCGTGTCGAGGGTGATGCGCACCACCGGATGACCGTCGCGCTCCAGGCCGCGCAGGGTCTCGTCCTGGCGCTCGTCGGCATGGCCGTCGAGGCGCAGGTAGACGAAGACGCGGTCGTGGCCGTAGGCGGCCGGCACGTCGACGGGCTCGCCGTCGATCGGGATCAGGCCCTTGCCCTGCTTGCCCGTCGATTCCGCGATGAGCTGCTCGGCCCAGCCGCCGAAGCTCGCGATCGCCGGCGAGGCGACGATCGTCACCTTGTCGCGGCCGGCCAGCCCCGCGGTGCCCATCGCGGCGCCGAGGAGCACCCCGGGGTTCTCGGTCGGCGGCACGGCCGGGCCGCAGGAGCGCACCATGATCCGCGCCCGCTCCAGGAAATCCTTCACGTCGATGCCGATGCAGGCCGCCGGCACCAGCCCGAAGGCCGAGAGCACGGAGTAGCGCCCGCCGATCTGCGGCACGCCGTGGAAGATCTGCCGGAAGCCGTCGGCCTCGGCCGCCTTCTCCATGGCCGAGCCGGGATCGGTGACCGCGAGGAAATGCGCGCCGGCCCGGTCGCCGACGACCGCCTTCATCCGCGCCAGGAAGTAGTCGCGGAAGACGTTCGGCTCCAGCGTCGAGCCGGATTTGGAGGCGACGATGAACAGCGTGCGCGGCAGGTCGAGGGTGGCCTCGAGCGCACGGACCTCGTCGGGATGGGTCGAGTCGAGGATCGAGAGCTTGGGGAAGCCGTCGCGGTTGCCGTAGGTCAGGCCGAGCACTTCCGGGCCGAGGCTCGACCCGCCCATGCCGAGCACCACGACGTCGCTGAACGCCCGGCTCCGCACCCAGGCCGAGAGCGCGGCGTAGGCGTCGGCGCGCTCCAGCTCGTCCTCGACGATGCGGAGCCAGCCGAGCCACTTGTCCTCGTCGGCGCCCGACCAGACCGTCGTGTCGTGCGCCCAGAGCCGGCGGATCGCGCCGCTCGCGCGCCAGGCCTCGACCGCCTTGCCGGTCTCGGTCGCGAGCGCGTCGCCGAGCTTGAGGCTCTGGCCGTCGAGCCGGTGGCCGAGCAGCGCCACGCGCTTGCCGGCGACCGCGCCGAGCAGCTTGTCGGCGGCGTCGATGAACAGCTGCACGCCCTCCTCGACCAGCTGCCGGGCCACCGCGTCGATGTCGATGCCGGCCTCGGAAAGGCGCGCCATCACGGCCTCCGCCCCGGCCACGTCCTCCTCGATCGCGTTGCGGACCTCGCCGTGGTCGCGGAACGCGTCCATGGTCGCCGGCGGCATGGTGTTGACGGTGTTCGGGCCGATCAGCTCCTCGACGTAGAGCACGTCGCGGTAGGCCTTGTTCTTGGTGCCGGTCGAGGCCCAGAGCAGCCGCTGCGCCTTGGCGCCCTTCTCGGCGAGCCCCGTCCACGCGGCCTCCCCGAACACCGCCTTGTAGCGCTGGTAGGCGAGCTTGGCGTTGGCGATCGCGACCTTGCCCTTGAGGTGCTCCAGGGCGGCCTTCTGGTCGGGGTCGTTGGCCGCCGCGATCTTCTCGTCCAGCAGCTTGTCGACGAGCACGTCGATGCGGCTGATGAAGAAGCTCGCGACGCTGGCGATCCGCGAGACGTCGCCGCCGTTGCGGGCACGCTCCGCGAGCCCTTCGACGAAGGCGCGGGCGACCTTCTCGTACTCGCCCTGCGAGAACAGCAGGGTGACGTTGATCGAGATGCCCTCCGCCGTGAGCTGGCGGATCGCCGGGATGCCCTCCGGCGTCGCCGGCACCTTCACCATCAGGTTGTCGCGGCCGACCGCCTTGTGGAGCCTGCGGGCCTCCTCCAGCGTCTCCTCGGTCTGCAGGGCGAGGTAGGGCGACACCTCGAGGCTGACGTAGCCGTCGGCGCCGTCGGACGCCTCGTAGACCGGGCGCAGCACGTCGGCCGCCGCCTGGATGTCGGCGATGGCCAGGCCCTCGTAGAGGTCGATGACGCGGCTGTCGCCCTGCTCCATCACGCCCTTGAGGCTGGCATCGTACTCGTCGGAATGGCCAATGGCCTTCTCGAAGATCGACGGGTTGGAGGTGACGCCGCGCAGGCCGTCGTTCTCGACCAGCGCCTTGAGCTCGCCCTTGGCGATGAAGCCGCGGGCGACGAAGTCGAGCCAGACCGCCTGATCCTGTTCGGTGTGCAGGGCCTTGAGCGCGTTCATGTCGATGCCTCGCAGATCGTCGGTCTTCACGTCGTCGATGCCGGCCGGGCCTGGTCGGCCGGCCTCGGCGGGTCTGTCTTGGTCGGTATGTCTTGGTCGATATGTTCTGGGGATCAAACACACGACCCGGGTCTTGGCTCCGGCACGGAACGCAGACCCGGGTCGCGGCCGCTAGGGCTTGCGCGCGCCCCGGTGCTTGGCGATCTGGTCGCGGGCGGCCAGCAGCACCTTCTCCGGGGTGAAGCCGAACTTGGCCTGCAGGTCCTTGATCGGCGCCGAGGAGCCGAAGGTGTGCATGCCGATGATCGTGCCGGCCGAGCCCGCGTAGCGGTCCCAGCCGATCGCCGAGCCCTGCTCCACGGCGACGCGGGCCAGCACGGCCGGCGGCAGCACGCTCTCGCGATAGGCCTCGTCCTGGCGCTCGAACAGGTCCCAGGACGGCATCGAGACGACGCGCGCCGTCACCCCCTCCGCGACTAGGCTCTCGTAGGCCTGCATGCAGAGCTGCACCTCGGAGCCCGAGCCGATCAGGATCACCTCCGGCGTGGCGTCGCCGCCCGCGAGCACGTAGCCGCCCTTGGCGACGCCCGACGCGCTGGCGAACTTGGTGCGGTCGATCGTCGGCAGCGGCTGGCGCGAGAGGGCCAGCACCGCCGGCTGGTCCTTCAGCGAGAAGATCACGCGGTAGGCTTCGGCCACCTCGTTGGCGTCGGCCGGGCGCAGCGTCACGAGCCCGGGGATGCAGCGCAGGCTCAGGAGCTGCTCCACCGGCTGGTGGGTCGGCCCGTCCTCGCCCACGCCGATCGAGTCGTGGGTGAAGATGTGGAAGACCGGCAGCTCCATCAGCGAGGCGAGCCGCACCGCCGGGCGCATGTAGTCGACGAAGACCAGGAAGGTCGCGCCGTAGGCCCGGAGGCCGGAGAGCCCGAGCCCGTTCACGATCGAGCCCATGGCGTGCTCGCGCACGCCGAAGTGGATGTTGCGGCCGCCCGGCTCGAACGGGGTGAGCGAGCCCGCCCCCTCGAAGGTGAGGTTCGACTTGTTCGACGGCGCGAGGTCGGCCGAGCCGCCGAGCATGAACGGCACGTGCTGGGCGATGGCGTTCAGCACCTTGCCGGAGGATTCGCGGGTCGCGAGCCCCTTGGCATCGGGCTCGAAGACCGGGATGTCCCGGTCCCAGCCCTCGGGCAGGCGGCCCTCGAAGAAGGCGTCGAGCGATTCCGCGTGCTCGGCGTCGGCGTCCTTGGCCGCCGTTAGGAAGCCCTGCCACTGGTCGTAGAGCTCGGCCCCGCGCTTGCCGATGTTGTCGGCGAAGTTCTGCTGCACCCCGTCCGGCACCAGGAACTGCGCGTCCTCCGGCCAGCCGTAGGCGCGCTTGGCGCCCTTGACCTCGTCCTCGCCGAGCGCGTCCGAGTGGGCCTTCGCGGTGTTCTGCTTCTTGGGCGCGCCGAAGCCGATGATCGAGTTGACGACGATGATGGTCGGCCGGTCGCTCGACTGCAGGAAGGTCTCGATCGCGGCCGAGATCGCGTGCACGTCGTTGGCGTCGGCGACCCGCAGCACCTGCCAGCCGTAGGCGAGGAACCGGGTGGCGACCTCCTCGCCGAAGGCCAGCTCGGTGTGGCCCTCGATGGTGATGGTGTTGTTGTCGTAGATCCAGCACAGGTTCGACAGGCGCAGGTGCCCGGCGATCGAGGCGGCCTCGGAGGCGACGCCCTCCATCAGGTCGCCGTCCGAGCAGATCGCGTAGACGTTGTAGTCGAACAGCGGCAGGTCGGGCTTGTTCAGGTGCTCGCCGAGGTAGCGGCCGCCCATCGCCATGCCGACGGAGTTCGCCACGCCCTGGCCGAGCGGCCCGGTGGTGGTCTCGACGCCGGTGGTGAAGTGGTATTCCGGGTGGCCGGGGGTGCGGCTGTCGAGCTGGCGGAAGGACTTGATGTCGTCGAGCGTCACGGCCGGCGCGTTGCCGCCGTCGGTCTCGGCCACGTTGGCGAGGTGCAGCAGCGAATAGAGCAGCATCGAGGCGTGTCCGCAGGACAGCACGAAGCGGTCGCGGTTCGGCCAGTGCGGATGCGCCGGATCGTAGCGCAGGTAGCGGTTCCACAGGGTGTAGGCGACCGGCGCCAGCGCCATCGGTGCGCCGGCGTGTCCCGAATTCGCCTTCTGCACCGCATCGATCGCCAGCGTGCGGATCGTGTCGATCGAGAGCTTGTCGATCTCGGAAAGCGCCGTCTTGGGCGCGGTGTCTGCTCCGCTCATGGTGTCGTCTTTCCCGTTGTCGTCACTGCGGCGCGAGACTGCTCGCGACCGCGCGTGGATCGTGCTCACGCGAAACTTGCGCGCCCGGCCCGCGGCCGGCGGGCGCATCCGAATCGTCGGCGCCGCCCCGCTCCTTCGCAGGCCCTTCGGCCCGGCTGTAATTGAGGATGGTGTTCACGAGCGCAACATGCGTGAACGCCTGGGGGAAGTTGCCCACCAGCCGCTGGGCCTTCCCGTCGTACTCCTCGGACACGAGCCCGAGGTCGTTGCAGATGCCGATCAGGCGCTCGATCAGCGCGCGGGCTTCCGCGCGGCGGCCGAGGCCGATCAGGTTGTCGGCGTACCAGAACGTGCAGGGCAGGAACGCGCCCTCGTTGCCGGGCAGCCCGTCCGTGGTCTGCCCTTGCGTGTCGTAGCGCAGGATGAAGCCGTCGCGCATCAGGTCCCGGCCGATCGCCTCGACGGTGCCGACCACGCGCGGGTCGTCCTGGGGCAAGAAGCCCATATGGGCGATCAGCAGCAGGCTCGCATCGAGCTGCTTCGAGCCGTAATACTGCACGAAGCTGTTGAGCTCCGGGTCGAACCCCTTCTCACACACCTCCGCGTGGATCCGGTCGCGGATCGCCTTCCAGCGCGCGACCGGTGCGTCGGGGGCGCCGGGCTGGCCGGCGTGGCTGCGGATCGCGCGGTCGAAGGCGACCCAGGCCATGACCTTCGAATGGACGAAGTGCTTGCGGCCGCCGCGCACCTCCCAGATGCCCTCGTCCGGCTCGCTCCAGACCTTCTCCAGATGTGCGATGATCGCCAGGCCCACGCGCCAGCCGTCCTTGTCGGTCGGCATGCCGCGCATCCGCGCCTGGTAGAGCGCGTCGAACAGCTCGCCGTAGACGTCGAGCTGGAACTGCGACATCGCGGCGTTGCCGACCCGGACAGGCTTCGAGCCCTCGTAGCCGGGCAGCCAGTCGAGCTCAATCTCGGGCAGCAGCCGCTCGCCGGCGATGCCGTAGAGGATGTGCGCCTGCTCCGGATTCCCGGCCACCGCGCGCTGCAGCCAGTCGCGCCACGCCCGCGCCTCCTCGAGGAAGCCGCCATCCATCAGCGCCATCAGGGTGAAGGTCGAGTCGCGCAGCCAGCAGAACCGGTAGTCCCAGTTGCGGACGCCGCCGAGCGACTCCGGCAGAGAGGTCGTGGGCGCGGCCACGATGCCGCCGGTCGGCATGTAGATCAGCGCCTTCAGCGTCAGGAGCGAGCGCTTCAGCATCGCGTCCCAGGGCGTGCCCTTCGCGCAGCGGTCGGACCAGTCCCGCCAGAACTGGTCGGTGGCGGCCAGCACCTTGCGCGGCTCGATCGGGGGCGGGTCGTCCTCGTGGCTGGCGCCGTAGCTCAGGGTGAAGGCGACCGACTCGCCGGCATGGACCGTGAACTCCGAGACCGTGGTCTGCCCATGGCCCCTGAGATGCGCCTTGGTGCGCAGGACCGCCTTGTGCGGGCCCGAGATCGCCCGGAGGTCGCCGAGCTCGTTGTGCGACACCCACGGCACGGCCGAGCCGTAATCGAAGCGCATCGCGAGATCCATGCGCATCGCGACGCGGCCGTGCAGCCCCTCGACGAGGCGGATCAGGTGCGATCCGTCGCCGGCGGGCATGTAGTCGATGACCCGGACCTCGCCCTCGCGGGTCTTGTGGTGGGTCTCCAGAACGAGGCTGCCTTCGCGGTAGGCCCAGGTGGTCTCGACATGCCCGGCCTGCGGCGCGAGGCGCCAGAATCCGTGCTCCTCGGTGCCGAGGAGGGAGGCGAACAGGGCGGAGGCATCGAAGCGCGGCCAGCACAGCCAGTCGACGCTGCCCTGCCGGCTGATCAGCGCGGCGGTGCGGCCGTCGCCGATGAGCGCGTAATCCTCGATGCGTGCGGCCATGAAGCGGATCCGTCGCGGCCGGCGACAGCAGCCGTCCGATGCACTGCACCTAGGTCGACGACGCGATGCGGTCCAGGGCGCGCCCGGGAAATCCGATGGTGGGGGCGGTGCGGGTCGGATCGCGGCCCCGGTCGGGCGGCCGCACTGCAGCATCACGCGGAATTCCGGGCCGCCTCAGTTCAGGCGGTCGACCAGGAGCGCGACCGAGCTGCCGAGCGACGAGGCCCCGCTGCGCAGGTAGGCGGCGGCATCCCCGACGACGCGCGCGGCCGGGGCGAAGGGGAGGGCGAGGTCCGGCAGCAGGCCGTCGCGGGCCTGCGCCTGCGCCTCGACGGGCGCGGGCCGGACGATCTCGGAGAACGGGTCGGGCCGGCGCGGCGGCCCCTCCGCGCAGCGCGGGGCGGTGCAGGCGCGCCGGAGCGGCGCGGCGGTCGCCACCCGGGCGACCGGATGCGGCGCGGCCGCGGTGCGGATCTCCGGCAGGACGAAGCTCGGCGGCACCTGCGCGAAGGCGATGGCGGCCGGCAACCGGGGCAGGGCGGCCTCGACCGGAGCCGCCGCATGGAAGGCGTGGGGCGCGACCGAGGCCGCCGGAACCGGAGCGGGCGGCGTCGGAGCCGGCTCGCGGCAGATCAGCGAGCCCGCGCCGAGGACGAGCGCCGTCACCAGGGTCGGGAGGAAGGGGAGGGAGAGGCGGCCGGAACCGCCACCGTCGAGGGCCGCGAAGGGGTCTGGCTTCGACATCCGATCCTTCGAACCTCCGCACCGTCGCGACGGCCACAGAGGTGCCCTGCATTTGCGGCGGAAGCTGGACCGTTTCCTTTCCGCTCGGTTGCGCGGCGCGATCAGGGCCGCGGGGCGAGCGCCTCGGCGCGGCGCTTCCGCCGGAACGGGGCACGCCGCTTGCCTTGCGACACGGCCGGCGGCATGCGTCGCGGCCACGCTCCGACTTGCTGCCCCGACTTGCTGCCCCGTTTGCCGCCCAACGCCGGGCCCCGATGACCGAAACCAGCCTCACCGTCGCCGTGATCGATCCGAGCCGGGCGCGTGCCGCGATCCTGGAGGAGGGCCTGCGCGCCGCCGGGATCGGCCGCGTCGTGGTGATGGCCGACACCGCCGACCTGATGGAGCGCGTCGCCGCGCTCGCCCCCGACGTGGTGGTGATCCACCTGGAGAGCCCGAGCCGCGACATCCTGGAGCAGATGTCGGGGGTCGCGCGCCACGTCGAGCGGCCGGTGGCGATGTTCGTCGACCGCTCGGACGCCACGATGATGCAGGCGGCGGTCGATGCCGGGATCTCGGCCTACGTCGTCGACGGCCTGCGGCCCGAGCGGATCAAGCCGATCCTCGACATCGCGATCCTGCGCTTCAACGCGTTCTCGCGGCTGCAGCGGGAGCTGTCGGAGGCGCGGGGCGAGCTCGCCGACCGCAAGCTGATCGAGCGCGCCAAGGGCATCCTCATGAGCATGAAGGGCCTGTCCGAGGACGAGGCCTACAAGCAGCTGCGCAAGAAGGCGATGAACGAGAAGCGGAAGATTGCCGACATCGCGCGGGCGATCGTCACCGCGGCCGACCTGCTCGGATGAGGGCGCGATGAGACTTCGCAGATGAGACTTCACCTGGGCTACGTGCCCCTCTGCGACGCGGCCCCCGTGATCGCCGCCCACGAGATGGGCTTCGCCCGCGCCGAAGGGCTCGATCTCGACCTCACCGCCGAGCCGTCCTGGGCGACGCTGCGCGACCGGCTGGCGCTCGGCTACCTCGACGCCGCACACATCCTGGCGCCGCTGGCGCTGGCGAGCGCGCTCGGGCTGTCGGGGCCGCCCTCCGACCTGATCGTGCCGCTGTCGCTCAGCCTGAACGGCAACGCGATCACCCTGTCCGGCAGCCTCTGGGCGGCGATGGCGCCCGAGAGCGAGCGCCTCGCCGACGTCGCCCGCGCCTTCGCCCGGATCGCGCGCGCGCGGAGGCAGGCCGGCAAGCCGCTGACGCTCGGCACCGTCCACCCGTTCTCCTCGCACACCTATCAGCTCCGGCTGTTCGCCGAGGCCGGCAGCCTCGACCCGGCCGCCGTCCGGCTGGTGGCGGTGCCGCCCCAGCACAGCGTCGAGGCGCTGGCGCGCGGGATCGTCGACGGCTTCTGCGCCGGCGCGCCCTGGAACGCGGTCGCGGTCGCGGCCGGCCTCGGGCGCATCGCCGCGCTCGGCTGCGAGGTGGCGCCGGACGCGCCCGAGAAGGTCCTCGCGGTCGCGCCGCGGCTCGACGGCGCGATCCCGCCCCTGGTGCGGGCCGTCGCCAGGGCAGGGCGCTGGTGCGCGGACCCGGCGAACCGCTCCGAGCTCGCCCACCGGCTCGCGCGGCGGGCCTATCTCAACCTCGATCCCGCCCTGATCGCCCGCACCCTCGAGGGCACGATCGTCCTCGACGGGACGGGTCTGCAGCGCGAGGCCCCCGACTACCTGCGCCTCGACGCGGCGGCGCAGGAGCCGCGCGCCGCGCATGCCGGCTGGGTTCTGGCGCAGATGAAGGCGGCCGGGCAGGGGCCGCTCGACGACCTCCTGCCCGCCGCGGAGGCGGTCTACCGCCCGGATCTCTACGCGGCGGCCGGACTATCCCCCGCCTGAGACCTGCGGGACGCCCGCATCCGACGGAATCGCCTGCGAGGAAACGGAACGCGGAGGCCGCGACGTCGTTATCGTCATGCCATGCCAGGTTGCCGCAAGCTCGACACCGCCTCGTCCATTCCCGCCTCGCGCGGACGCGTGGACCTCTCGGCCTATGTCCGGCACCGGGGCCGCGCGCCCCGGGCGATGAACGACAACCGGCGGGCGCGGGCAGCGCACCCCTGGCGGTGGGCCCTCCTCATCGGCGCCGTCCCCGTCGTCGGCTTGATGGCAGCCCTCTCGACCCTCATCTAGCCGACCCGCCGGGCACAAGCCTCCTGGACGCTCGCGCACCCCCGCCGAGCGTCCTCTCCGTTCGACGGGCCCGCGACGCTGCGCGGTCAAGTCGAGGGTGCATCGTGGGCCCCTGCCCGATCGGGCTTCATTCGCCTCATCTTTGTGCAGCGCACACCCTCCGCGCGAAACCGGGCACCGACCGCTCGGCCGTGCCCGGCAGAGCGCGCGAGCCTCGTCCCGCCGAACTGGCACGGAACCTGCTGAGGTGATCCGACCCGTCAACGACGACGGGCAGCACCGTCAGCGAGGCCGCTGAACCGATGTCTCCTCGCGGGCGGCGACGCTTGCCGGGAGGTCGATCGGCGGCGGCTTTTTTCGTGGCGGACGTGCCCGGCGCAATCGAGGACGAGACCCTTCCACCGATGCTCACAGCCCAGACGGATCAGGTTCCAGCCGCGGAGATCCCGCGCGAGAGGCTCGTTGTGGTCGGCAACGGCATGGCCTCTCTGCGGTTTCTCGAGCGGCTGACCGAAGGGTCGCCCGGCCGCTACGACGTCACCGTGGTCGGCGCCGAGCCGGTGGCCGCCTACAACCGGGTGCTGCTGTCCTCGCTCCTCGGCGGCGAGGTCGACGAGGCGGCCTGCGCCTTCCGCGGGCTCGACTGGTACGAGAGCCACGGCATCCGCCTGATCACCGGCGCCCCCGCCACGCAGGTCGACCGAGAGAACGCGCTGGTCGTGGTCGGCGAGACCCACGTCCTGCCGTTCGACAAGCTGGTGCTCGCGGTCGGCTCCGTGCCGATCCGTCTGCCCAAGCCCGGGATGGACCTGCCCGGCATCATCACGTTCCGCGACCTGGCGGACGTGTCGGCGATCCGGAAGGCGGCGGTCCAGCACGCCAAGGCCATCGTCATCGGCGGCGGCCTGCTTGGGCTGGAGGCGGCGGTCGGGCTGGCGCGGCTCGGCGTCGACACCACCCTGCTCCACGTCATGGACCGGCTGATGGAGCGGCAGCTCGATCATTCCGCGGCCGCCCTGGTCCGCCGGGCGATGGAGGCGCGCGGCGTCAAGGTCCTGCTCAACGCCGACACCGACCGCGTCGAGGGCGACGGCCGCGTCGAGCGCCTGATCCTGGCCGACGGCACGGTGCTGCCGGCCGATCTCGTCGTCATGTCGGTGGGCGTGCGCCCGAACCTCGCCCTGGCGCAGGGCGCGGGGATCGAGACCGGGCGCGGCATCAAGGTCGACGACCGGATGACCACCTCGGACCCGCGGATCTTCGCGCTCGGCGAATGCGCCGAGCATCGCGGCATGGTCTACGGCCTCGTCGAGCCGGCCTACGAGCATGCCGAGACCCTGAGCCGCCACCTCTCCGGGCTCGAGGCCCAGTATTCCGGCACGGCGCTCTCGACGAGCCTCAAGGTCTCGGGGCTGCCGGTGTTCTCCGCGGGCGTGGTCGACACGCCCGACACCGCGGAGGCGATCGTGATGAGCGATCCGGGCGCCGGCCTCTACCGCAAGCTCCTGGTCGAGCGCGACCGCCTGATCGGCGCGGTCTTCGTCGGCGACATCGGCGAGCAGGGCCTGTGCAAGACCCTGATCCGCACCGGCGCGCCGGTCGGGGATCAGATCGACGACCTGATGTTCGGGCGCCCCGCGGCGCCCCCGGCCGAACCCCTCGCCAAGAATCTGGCAGCGTGAAGGAGGCAGACCATGGCTGAAGACTTCAACGCCGAACAGCAACGCTACCTCGAAGGCTTCGCCTCGGGCGTCGCCGCCGCCCGCCTCACCGGCGGCCTCGCCCTCGGCCAGGGCGGTCCGCCGCCCGAGCCGACCGGGCCGGACGCGATCCACATCAAGGCGCAGGACCGCACGGTGAAGGCCGGCGGCAAGCTCTGCGAGCAGGAGAAGTGGAAGCGCGCGGAGAACCCGTTCGAGGGCCACAACCGGCTGAAGGTGGAGGCCGCCACCGGCAAGGCCCCGAAGCCGGAGGACAACTTCCGCTGGCGCTACCACGGACTGTTCTGGGTTGCCCCGAACCAGACCTCGTTCATGGCGCGCCTGCGCATCCCCAACGGCATCCTGCACCATTGGCAGTTTTCCGGCGTCGCCGACCTCGCCGACGCGCATGGCGGCGGCTACGTCCACGTCACCACGCGGGCGAACCTCCAGGTGCGCCACATCGCGCCCGAGCACGCCCAGCCCTTCCTCGACGGGCTCGTCGACATCGGGCTGACGGCGCGCGGCGCGGGCGCCGACAACATCCGCAACGTCACCGGCTCGCCCACCGCCGGGATCGACGCCCAGGAGCTCCTCGACACGCGTCCGCTCGCCAAGTCCTGGAACAACTGGATCATCAACGACCAGTCGCTCTACGGCCTGCCGCGCAAGTTCAACGTCGCCTTCGACGGCGGCGGCATCGTCGCGGTGCTGGAGGAGACCAACGACATCGGCTTCCAGGCGATCGAGGTGCTGGAGGGCGCGAGCGTCGCGCCGGGCGTGTGGATGCGCCTGGTGCTCGGCGGCATCTCCGGCCATCGGGACCTCGCCCGCGACACCGGCATCGTGCTGAGGCCGGAGGATTGCAACGCGGTCTCGGATGCGATCATCCGGGTGTTCATCGAGAACGGCGACCGGACCAACCGCAACAAGGCGCGGATGAAGTACGTCCTCGACGCCTGGGGCTTCGACAAGTACCTCGCCGCCGTCGAGGAGAAGCTCGGGCGCAAGCTCGACCGGGTCGACCCCGCCCACGTCGCGCCGCGCCGCACCACCGACCGGTTCGCCCATGTCGGCGTGCATGCGCAGGTCCAGCCCGGGCTGAACTGGGTCGGCGTGATCCTGCCGGTCGGCAAGATCATGAGCGACCAGGTCCGCGCGCTCGCGCGGATCGCGCAGGAATGCGGCGACGGGCAGATCCGCATGACGGTCTGGCAGAACTTCCTGTTCTCCGGCGTGCCCGACGCCAAGGTCGCCGAGGTGGAGGCGCGGGTGCAGGCGCTCGGGCTCACCACGAAGGCCGCCGGCATCCGTGCGGGGCTCGTCGCCTGCACCGGCTCGAACGGCTGCAAGTTCGCCGCCGCCGACACCAAGGGCGACGCGATGATCATCGCCGACCACGTCGAGGCCGCGCTGCCGGAGCTCGACGTGCCGGTCAACGTGCACGTCACCGGCTGCCACCACAGCTGCGCCCAGCACTACATCGGCGACATCGGCCTGATCGGCGCCAAGGTGGTGGTCTCGGAGGAGGGCGACACCGTTCCGGGCTACGACGTCGTGGTCGGCGGCGGCTTCGCCGAGAACCCGAAGATCGGCACCGAGATCTGGACCGCGATCAAGGCGGAGGACGCGCCGTCCCGCGTCGAGGCGCTGCTGCGCACCTACCTCGCCCGCCGCACCGGGCCGGACGAGAGCTTCCAGACCTTCACGGCGCGCACCGGGCCGGAAGCCCTGCGCGACCTTGCCGAAGACCAGCCAGCCCTCAAGGCAGCCGCATGAGCGAGCACGTCTCTCCCCCCCTCGTCCTCGTCCCCGAGAACGCCCCGTTCTCCGCCGACCAGCGCTCGTGGCTGTCGGGCTACTTCGCCGCCCTCCTCGGCCCGGCGGTCGAGGGCGCCACCGCCCTGGCCCCCGGCGACATGGCCGGCGGCCCCAAGCTCGCCGACAACGACGACGCGCCCTGGCACGACCCGTCGCTGCCGATCACCGAGCGCATGGAGATGGCCAAGGCCCGGCCCGAGCCGCAGAAGCTCATGGCGGCGATGGCGCAGCAGGATTGCGGCCAGTGCGGCTACAATTGCGCCGACTACGCCAACGCCATCTTCCTCAAGAGCGAGGCGCGTCTGAACCTCTGCCAGCCCGGCGGCAAGGAGACGCTCCGGATGCTGAAGAAGCTCGACGAGGAGTTCGGCACGGGCGACGCCGCCGCGCCGGCCGCGGCCGCAGGCGAGGCGGCGGCGGACAAGGCCGCCGACCTCGGCCCCCTCGGCTTCTGCCGCGAGAACCCGGTGGAGGCGATCTTCCTCAGCCGTCGCCGGCTCAACGAGCCGGGCGGCGAGAAGGAGACGTGGCACGTCGAGTTCGACCTCAGGGACACGCCGATCAGCTACGAGGCCGGCGATTCGCTCGGCCTGTTCCCGGCCAACGCGCCGGCGCTCGCCGACGCGGTGATCGCCGAGCTCGGCGCCCGCCCCGAGCGGGTGATCGGCGGCAAGACCCTGCGCGACCGGCTGATCGCCGACTACTCGCTCGGCGCCGCCCCCGACGGGCTCTACCAGCTGCTCTCGCTGCTGACCTCCGGCGAGGCCCGGCGGAAGGCCAAGGCGCTCTCGGCCGGCGAGGACCCGGACGGCGACGCCGCCTATCTCGACGTGCTCGGCGCCCTGCACAAGTTTCCCGGCGCGCGCCCGGACGCCGAGGTCTTCCTCGAATCCCTCGACGAGCTGCAGCCGCGGCTCTACTCGATCTCGTCCTCGCCGAAGATGGATGCGGGCAAGGTCTCGCTGACGGTGGACGCGGTGCGCTACAACCACCGCTCGCGCCTCCGGCTCGGCGTCGCCTCGACGCATCTCGGCGAGCGCATGCCCGAGCAGACCCGGGCGAAGATCTACCTGCAGAAGGCGCACGGCTTCGGGCTGCCGAAGGACCTCGCCACCGACGTGATCATGTGCGGCCCCGGCACCGGCATCGCGCCGTTCCGGGCCTTTCTGCGCGAGCGCGCCGCGACGCAGGCGCCTGGGCGCAACTGGCTGTTCTACGGCCACCAGCGCCAGGCCAGCGACTTCTTCTACAAGGACGAGCTCACCCGGATGCGCGACGACAAGGTGCTGACGCGCCTGTCGCTGGCCTGGTCGCGCGACGGCACCGAGAAGACCTACGTCCAGGACCGCATGCGCGAGAACGGCGCCGATTTGTGGAAGTGGCTGGAGGGCGGCGCCCACTTCTACGTCTGCGGCGACGCCAAGCGGATGGCCAAGGACGTGGAGCGCGCGATCATCGACGTCGCCGCCCAGCACGGCGGCAAATCCCCCGACGAGGCGGTGGCCTATCTCGGCGCGCTGAAGAAGGCCGGGCGCTACCAGGCCGACGTGTACTGAGCCGACAGGGCCGCCCTCCCGCTCGCGCGGGAAGGGCAGCCCTGGCAGAGCCCGGCCCGACTCTTGCTGCCTCCGCCGGCGCCGGCCGACGTCGTGAATTCGAGGACCCTGCCATGACCGTGCACGTGCCGGAGCCCCAGGTCTCGAACCAGCAGGGCGCGAACCAGGCTGCGGCGGTTCGGACCACCTGCCCCTATTGCGGCGTCGGGTGCGGGGTGATCGCGACGCCGGACGGCAAGGGCGGCGCCGGGATCGCCGGGGACACCGCGCACCCGGCCAATTTCGGCCGCCTGTGCTCGAAGGGCTCGGCGCTCGGCGAGACGCTGGGCCTGGAGAACCGCCTGCTGCACCCGCACGTCGACGGCGCGCGGGTGTCGTGGGAATCGGCGCTCGGCACCGTCGCCGGCGCCTTCCGCCGCACGGCCGAGACCCACGGGCCGGACGCGATCGCGTTCTACCTGTCCGGGCAGCTGCTCACCGAGGATTACTACGTCGCCAACAAGCTCGCGAAGGGCTTCCTCGGCACGCCGCACGTCGACACCAACTCGCGCCTGTGCATGTCGAGCGCGGTCGCCGCCCACCGCCGGGCCTTCGGCTCCGACACCGTGCCGGGCTGCTACGAGGACCTCGACGAGGCCGACGTCATCGTGCTCGTCGGCTCGAACACCGCCTGGTGCCACCCGATCCTGTTCCGCCGGATGGTGGACGCGCGCACGACGCGCGGCACCAAGCTCGTGGTGGTCGACCCGCGCCGGACCGAGACCGCGGAGGAGGCCGACCTGTTCCTCGGCCTCAGGCCCGGGACCGACAGCGCGCTGTTCTCGGGCCTGCTGGTGCATCTCGACCGCATCGGCGCGTGCGACGCCCGCTTCGTGACCGACCACACCTCCGGCTACGAGGGCGCGCTCGAGCGGGCGCAGTCGATCGCGCCGACGCTGGCCGCCACCGCGGCGGCGACCGGCCTGTCGGAGGCGGACGTCTCCGCCTTCTTCGACCTGTTCGCCGCCACGCAGCGCGTTGTCACCGCCTTCTCGCAGGGCGCGAACCAGTCGGCGCAGGGGACCGACAAGGGCAACGCGATCATAAACTGCCACCTCGCCACCGGGCGCATCGGGCAGCCGGGCGCGGGGCCGTTCTCGCTGACCGGCCAGCCCAACGCCATGGGCGGGCGCGAGGTCGGGGGGCTGGCCAACATGCTGGCCGCCCACATGCACTTCGCGCCGGAGGAGGTCGACAAGGTCCGCCGCTTCTGGAACGCGCCGAACCTCATCACCGGCGAGGGGATGAAGGCGGTGGCGCTGTTCGACGCGGTCGCCCGCGGCAAGATCAAGGCGCTCTGGGTGATGGGGACCAACCCGCTGGTCTCGATGCCGCAGGCCGACATGATCAAGGAGGCCCTGAAGGGCCTCGACCTGCTCGTCGTCTCCGAGGTGATGGCCGATTCCGACACCGCCCGCGCCACGGCCCGGAAGACCGTGCTGCTGCCGGCCCTGGCCTGGGGCGAGAAGGACGGCACGGTCACCAATTCCGAGCGCCGGATCACGCGCCAGCGCCGCTTCCTCAAGGCGCCGGGCGAGGCGCGGCCGGACTGGGCGGTGCTCGCCGACGTCGGGCGCCGCCTCGGCCACGGCGCCGCCTTCGGCTTCACCTCGGCGGCGGCGGTGTTCCGCCAGCACGCCGCGCTGTCGGCGTTCGAGAACAACGGCACCCGCGATTTCGACATCGGCGCGCTCGCCGACATCGGGGACGCCGCCTACGAGACGAACCTGCCGGTGCAGTGGCCGCTGACGAAGCGCAGCGGCACGAAGGCGCGGCTCTTTTCCGACGGCCGCTTCTTCACCTTCGACAAGCGCGCCCGCTTCGTCGCGGTGCAGGCGCCGGCCCTGGCGCAGGCGACGAGCGCGGCGATGCCCTTCGTGCTCAACACCGGCCGGGTGCGCGACCACTGGCACACGATGACGCGGACGGGGAAGAGCCAGCGGCTCTCGGCCCATCGCCCGGTGCCCTTCGTCCAGGTGCATCCGCGCGACGCCGCCGCCGCGGGCCTGACCGAGGGCGGCCTCGCCCGGGTCTCGACCGCGCACGGGGCCGCCGAGCTGGAGGTGATCGTCACCGAGGCGGTGGCGCCCGGCAACCTGTTCATGCCGATGCACTGGAACGATTCGAACGCCTCGATGGCCCGCGTCGGGGCGCTGGTCCGCGGCGTGCCCGACCCGCTTTCGGGCCAGCCCGAGCTGAAGGCGACGCCGGCGGCGATCCAGGCTGCCGCCTACCGCTCGCGGGGCTTCCTGCTCAGCCGCGACCCGGTCGCGGCGCCCGCCGGATGGTGGTGGGCGCGCGCCACGATCGCCGGCGGCGCGGGCCTGCAATTCGCCACGCAGGACGGGTCGCGCGAGGCCATGCTGCTGATGCGCGGCTTGTTCCAGGGGCTGGAGCTCGCCGAGTACGCCGACCACGC
The DNA here is from genome assembly GCF_022829665.1 of Methylobacterium sp. E-041. Taxonomy (NCBI): domain Bacteria; kingdom Pseudomonadati; phylum Pseudomonadota; class Alphaproteobacteria; order Hyphomicrobiales; family Methylobacteriaceae; genus Methylobacterium; species Methylobacterium sp. E-041. The sequence goes on from NZ_JAKSYQ010000179.1 coordinate 111,105, forward strand.
CCGCGGCCGCTACCGCTGCGCGGTCTACGACGGCGAGCGCCTCCTCGCCTGCCTCGCGTTCGGTCCCGACGCGGGCCGGCCCGACTGGGAGGCGGCCAAGGCCCTGTTCGCGGAGGCGGTGCCCGGCGCGGCCGAGCGCCGCGCCCTGCTCTCGGGCCGCGCCGCCACCGCCGGGGCGGGGCCGGTGGTCTGCGCCTGCCACGGGGTCGGGCTCGACGTCATCACGGCGACCATCGCGGGCGGAGCGGGCTCCGTCGAGGCGGTGGGCGCGGCCTGCAAGGCCGGCACGAATTGCGGCTCGTGCATCCCTGAGATCCGCAAGCTGCTGCCGGAGGCGCTTGCGCGCGACGCCGCGTAGCATCAGGTTCGTCCGTGACCCTGCCGAGATCCAAGCCGACCCTCATGAGCACGCCCCGCCAGCCGCGCGAGACCCGCGCCGGCCTCGAGCCCCTCGCCGTCCTACCCGTCTTCGTGCCGCTGCAGGGGAAGCGCGCGGTGCTGGCCGGCTCGAACGGCGGCGCGCCCTGGAAGGTGAAGCTGCTCGCCGCCGCCGGCGCCCACGTCGACGTCTACGCCGCCGAGCCGAGCGAGGAGATGCGCAACGTTCCGGGCGAGATCGTCGCCGGCAGCGTGACCCTGCACGAGCGGGCCTGGACGCCGGACGACCTGTGGGGCTCGGCCTTCTGCATCGGCGCGATGGAGGACGAGGCCGAGTGCGTCGCCTTCGTCGCGGCCGCGCGCGGCACCGGCGCCATCGTCAACGCCGTCGACCGGCCGCATCTCTGCGACGTGAAGTTCGGCGCCATCGTCAACCGCTCGCCGCTGGTGGTGGGCATCTCGACGGAAGGCGCGGTGCCGGTCTTCGGGCAGACCGTGCGGGCGCGCATCGAGGCGATGCTGCCGCGCGGGTTTTCGCGTTGGGTCGCGGCGGCGCGGGACTGGCGCGAGGGCGTCACCGCCCGCTTCCACGGGTTCAGCGAGCGCCGCGGGTTCTGGGAGCGCTTCTCGGACCTGGCCTTCGCCGAGCCCGACCGGGCCCCGACGCAGGCCGACCTCGACAGGCTGCTCGCGCAGACCGAGGCCGCGCCGAAGGGCGGGGCGGTGACGCTGGTCGGCGCCGGGCCGGGCGATGCCGAGCTGCTGACGCTGAAGGCGCTGCGGGCCCTGCGCAACGCCGACGTCATCCTCTACGACGACCTCGTCGCCCCCGAGATCCTGGACTACGCCCGCCGCGAGGCGCGCACGATGCTGGTCGGCAAGACCGGCCACGGCCCTTCCTGCCGCCAGGACGACATCAACGCGCTGATGGTCTCGCTCGCCAAGTCCGGCAAGCAGGTGGTGCGCCTCAAGTCCGGCGACCCGCTGATCTTCGGCCGCGCCGGCGAGGAGATCGAGGCCTGCCGGCAGGCCGGCATCCCCGTCGCCATGGTGCCCGGGATCAGCGCGGCGCAGGGCGCGGCCGCCTCCCTCGGCGTCTCGCTCACCCACCGCGACGCGGCGCGCCGCCTGCAATACGTCACCGGCCACGACCGCCGCGGCGCGCTGCCGGACGACCTGAACTGGGGGGCGCTCGCCGACCCTTCGGTCACCACCGTGGTCTACATGCCCAAGCGCACCCTGCGGGTGCTGCTGGACCGCGCGGTCGCCGAAGGCTTGGCACCGGCGACGCCGGCTCTGGTGGTGTTCAACGCGACGCGGCCCAACCAGGCGGCGCTGCGGGGCACGGCGGCCGATCTCGCGGAGCGGGTCGAGGCTTCGCTGCTCGAAGGACCGGCGATCCTGATGGTGGGCGACGCGCTCAAGGAACAGAGTGTCGCGGACCGCGTCGAGCAGGCGCAGATCGCGATCTAGACCCGGCCGCTTCCCGTCTGCGGCCAGCCCGATCGTGACGCCGGACGCATCGTGAGGGCGTCGCGCGGGCACCTGCCGAACCGGGTTCCAGGCCAGGGAGGCGCACGACGGAACGCGGGCCTGAGGCAAAGCGCCGGGGGCCTCCGAGGTGCCCCGACCTTGCCTCCCGCGGCCGCCCATGCTGTTCCAGCGGCCGTCGCGAGAAGGTCACCTCCATGCGCCGCGCCCTCCTGCCCATCATCGCCTTCGTGCTCGGTTTCGTCGGGCTCACGGCGGCGGCCGTCTTCACGCTGATGCCGGAGCGGACGGAGGTGGCGGCCTCGAGCGTCGGCGGGCCGTTCGCGCTGGTCGACCAGGACGGCAAGGCGGTCACCGAAGCCGACTTCGCGGGCACCACGCACCTCGTGTTCTTCGGCTTCACCCACTGCCCCGACATCTGCCCGACCACGCTGCAGCAGATCTCGGACGTGCTGGCGGCGTTGGGGCCGAAGGCCAAGGCGATGAAGGTCGCCTTCATCACCGTCGATCCCGAGCGGGACACGCCGGCGAGCCTCAAGGCCTACCTGTCGAGCTTCGATCCGCGGATCGCCGGGCTCACCGGCAGCCCGGCGCAGGTGGCGGCGGCCGTGAAGGCCTATCGTGCCTACAGCCGCAAAGTGCCGGGCAAGGACGGCGACTACACGATGGAGCACACCGCGCTGGTCTACGTGATGGACGGCAGGAACCGCTTCCTCGGCGCGCTCAACCTGATGCGCCCGGCCGACGAGACCGCGGCGGAGCTCGCGCGGCGGATCTGAGCATCCGGCGCGGGCCTCACGCCGCCGGGCGCCGCGGACGCAGCAGGCCGCTGCGCGAGGTGCGCGACAGCCCGTGCTCGGTCTTGTTCCAGCGCGAGGGCGCACGGACGAACTCGATCACCGCGAGCCACGCGGCGACGCTCACCAGGGCGAAGTAGAGCAGCATCCCGGGCACGAACCACAGCAGGTCCCACCAGCCCCGGCGGATGCAGCCGAGCGCCGCCGGCAGGACCAGGGCCGCGGATCCCGCCAGGAACAGGGTGATCGCGACGGCGAGCGGCAGGTTCGGCCAGGGCTCGGGCGCGGCCGGGATCTCCTGGAGCAGGAAGTCGGCGCCCGCCCAGACGAGGAAGATCGGATAGACCAGGGCCGAGGCGACGGCGCCGGGCAGCAGCGTCACGGCGCAGAGCGCGTCGAGGCGCCCGAGCTGCCGGCAGGTCTCGGCGGGGCGGCGGCCGTAGGTGACGGTGGTCTGCAGGAACCCCTTCATCCAGCGGACGCGCTGGTGCAGCCAGGCCGGCAGGTTGTTCGGCGCCTCCTCGATCGTCGCGCTCGGCAGGTCGCCGACCTCGTAGCCGGCGCAGGCCAGCCGCATCCCGAGATCGGCATCCTCCGTGACGTTGCGCGCGTCCCAGCCGTGCAGCTTGCGCAGCACCTCGGTGCGCACGTGCATCGAGGTCCCGCCGAGCGGCATCGGCAGGCGCCACTGCGCCAGCGCCGGATTGAGCACGTCGAACAGGCCCGCATACTCGATGGCGAAGCACCGGGCGATCCAGGAATCCTCCGCGTTGTCGATCACCAGCCGGCCCTGGAGGCAGGCGGTGCGGGCGGGCGCCCGCGCGAAGATCTCGGCGGCGAGCCGGAGCTGGCCGGGATCGGGCACGTCCTCGGCGTCGTAGACCACGAGCAGCTCGCCGCGGGCGAGCGGCAGGGCGACGTTGAGCGCCCGCGGCTTCGTCCGCGGCCGGCCGTCGGGCACCGCGATCACCTCGAAGCGGGCGGGCAGGGGGACCTCCGCCAGCGCGGCGATGGTGCCGGCATCGTCGGCCTCGACGACGAACTTCAGGTCGAGCTTGGCCGCCGGATAGTCGAGCCGGGCCAGCGCCGAGACGAGCCGCGGCACCACGCGGGCCTCGCGATAGAGCGCCACGAGGACGGTGTAGGTCGGCAGGTCGCGGTCGCTCAGGGGCGAGGCGATCGGCGGCGGGACGGTCGGGACGCCGACGAACACGGCGCCGACGCGGAAGATCGCCATCACCAGGAACAGCGTCTGCGCCGCCACGACCAGGATCATCGCGAGGAACGGGGGCAGGGCCTCGAACACCACGATGCCGGCGCACGCCACGAGCGCGACCAGCGCCAGGGCCGGCCCCAGGGGACGGCTGCCGAAGGCCCAGTCCGGCGCCTTCGCCTCGAGGTCGTCGACCGCGTAGCCGGCGATGGCCTCGGGGATCGCCGCGAACAGGGCCGCGCGCAGGCGGGTCGGGCTCGTCACCGCCGGCATCCGCCCGCGCGGGCTGCGCCCGGCGAGCAGCTCGGCGATCTGCCGCCCGCGCGGCGCCAGTACCGCCGGGGCGGGGGCCCCGAGGACCAGGGGCGCCATGCCGAGCGAGAGGCTGTCGGGAAAGCGCGCGCCCATGCCGAGCGGGATCGGCCCGTCGAGATACGCCGCGTCGAGCGCGCGGGCGAGCGCCCGGTAATACGGCTCCTCGTCCATCAGCCCGGCCCGCAGCAGCGCGGTCGCCGCATCGGTGCCGCTCGCCTCGGCCAGCGCCGCGGCCCGGCGGAGCAAGGCCGCGTCGACGCCTTCGGCCGCCAGGAACGCGATCTCCGGCGGCAGGCCCGGTGCGCCGAGGGGCGGGCCCAGGAAACGGAGGAACGACACGGGGCCGGCTGCCGTCGGCTCCGGGACGTGCTAAGGCGGGGGCGTGAGCCGGACCCCCTCCCCATCGCGCCGTCGGCGCCCCGCGATCATAGGTGCGCCCGGCCCCGGCGCAAGCACGATGTCCTCGATCAAGACTATTCTCTTAGCCATCGGCCTCTGCGTCGCGACGATGCCGCAGGCGGGCGCCCAGGATCGTGCCGGTCAGGTGCGTGCCGGCCAGCCCGTCGCCGGCAGCCCCGCGCCCGCCGCCGTGACGGTGCCCAACTTCTGGAACCCGCGCAGCCGCGGCGAGCGGGTCGAGGCGCCGCAGACCGGCCGGGCCGTGCGCTTCCTGACCGACGACGAGTTCCCGCCGCTGCACTTCGCAGGCCCCGACGGAAACCCGACGGGCTTCGTGGTGGAGTTGGCCCGCGCCGTCTGCGAGAAGCTGTCGATCACCTGCACCGTGCAGGCCCGGCGCTTCGACACCCTCCTCGACGGCCTGACGGACAAGCAGGGCGACGTCGTCGCCGCCGCGATCCCGCTGACGCCGACGCTGCGGGCGACGTTCTCCGCGACGCGCCCGTATTTCCGGTGGCCGGCGCGCTTCGCCGCCCGCGTCGACCGCGGCCTGCCGGCTCCCTCGGCGAGCGCGCTGGCGGGCAAGTCGGTGGCGGTGGTCGGCGGCAGCGCCCACGCCGCCTACCTCCAGGCGTTCTTTCCCAAGGCCGAGGCGAAGCCGTTTTCCGACCTCGCCGCGGCGGAAGGCGCGGTGAAGCGGGGCGAGGCCGACTACGTCTTCGCCGACGGGCTCGGCCTCGCCCTTTGGGTCGGCGGCCTGGAGGCGGGCAATTGCTGCGCGCTCGTCGGCGGCGACTACCTCGAGAACCGCTACTTCGGCGAGGGCATCGGCCTGATCACCCGGCCCGAGGACGCGGCCCTGTCGCGCGCGCTGGACGACGCGCTGCAGCGGGTGTGGGACGACGGGAAGTACACCGAGCTGTACCTGCGGTTCTTCCCCGTCAGCCCGTTCTGATCCGCATTGCGTCCGGGACCGACGCGTCTCCTTTTCCGCAGGCGTTCCTGCGGGTATCCTCGGCACGGTCCTGCAAAGGGGCGGTCCTGCAAAGGGGCGGTCCTGCGGAGAGGCGATCCCGCAAACGGCGTGAGGCGGCCATGACGGCTCCGAGCCCGTTCGAGCGCATCCTCGCCGCCCGCGTCGCGGACCGTCACCGGACGGCGCGAGGCCTCGCGGCACGGATCGTGTCCGACAGCGAGGCGCAGGGTCGCGCGATCAGCCTCATCGGCTCGCTGGCGACCGGGCGTTTCCGGCTGCATTCCGACATCGACCTCCTGGTGCGCGGGCCGATCGATCCGGCCGAACGCGCCGCCGTCGAGCGGGCGGTGGCTGCGGTGATGCGCGGCACCGGCATCCCCTACGACCTGATCTATGCCTGCGATCTCACGCCGTCGCAGCGGGAGGCATTCGAGAAGGCGGTCCCGTGATCGCGTCGCGACTGCCCGCCTTCGCCAAGCCTGGTCCGAAGCTCGACCGCGCGGGCCGCGAGCTGGCGAACCTCGACGCGTTCCTCGCCGGATACGACGCCCTCCCGCCGGAGCAGCGGACGACGTGGGGGCGGCTCACGGCGATCGCGGCCGCCCTTCACAACGCTGACAACGGCATCGAGGACGTGCTGCTCGGCATCGCCAAGGACGTCGACGGGGCCGCACCGACCGGCGACACCTCGCACCAGGACCTGCTCGATCAGATGCGGGCGCAGATACCGGGCCTGCGTCCGGCCGTGCTCGACGACGAGCTCTACGTTTCGCTGATGGAGCTGAAGGGCTTTCGGCACCGCGTGCGGCACAATCACGGGTTCGACCACGACGCCGGCCGGACGGAGCAGAACCGAGCGCTGATGCAAGCGACCTTCCCGAAACTCGTCGAGGCCGTCAGGACGTTGGAGAACCGGCCGACGGGATCGGGGGCCGACGACCCGGCCGAGCGGCCGTAAAAGTCGATTTCGCATCGCGGCAAACCTCATTAGGGTGCCGCACCCGCGAAGATCCCGTGTCACAGTCCAGCGTCCCAGCCCATGTCCGCGCCCCTCCACCTCGACCCCGACCTGATCGAGGCCGCCGCCACCGCCGCCGCCTGGCCGTTCGAGGAGGCGCGCAAGCTCGTGGCCCGGCTGGAGCGCCGGCCCAAGCCGGAGGTGCTGTTCGAGACCGGCTACGGGCCGTCGGGGCTGCCGCATATCGGCACCTTCGGCGAGGTGGCGCGGACCTCGATGGTGCGCCACGCCTTCCGGGTGCTGACGAAGGACGCCGTGCCGACGCGGCTGATCGCGTTCTCCGACGACATGGACGGCCTGCGCAAGGTGCCCGACAACGTGCCCGAGCGCGCGATGCTGGCCCAGCACCTCAACCAGCCGCTGACGCGGGTGCCCGATCCGTTCGGCACGCATGACAGCTTCGGCGCGCACAACAACGCAGAGCTGCGCCGCTTCCTCGACGCCTTCGGCTTCGACTACGAGTTCCGCTCGGCCACCGACTGCTACCGCTCCGGCGTGTTCGACGCGGCCCTGATGCGGGTCGCGGAGCGCTACGACGCGGTGATGGCGATCATGCTGCCGTCGCTGCGCGCCGAGCGCTCGGCCTCGTATTCCCCGTTCCTGCCGCTGCACCCGGTGACCGGGGAGGTGATGCAGGTGGTGGTCGACGCGGTGCACGCGGACCGGGGAACGCTCGCCTGGCGCGACCCGAAGACCGGCGAGGCCTACGAGACCCCGATCACCGGCGGCCACGCCAAGCTGCAGTGGAAGCCCGACTGGGCGATGCGCTGGTTGGCGCTGGGCATCGACTACGAGATGGCCGGCAAGGACCTGATCGACTCGGTGAAGCTCTCCGGGCAGATCGCCCGCGCGCTCGGGGGCGAGCCGCCGGAAGGCTTCAACTACGAGCTGTTCCTCGACGAGAAGGGCCAGAAGATCTCCAAGTCGAAGGGCAACGGGCTGACCATCGACGACTGGCTCGCCTACGGCACGCCGGAGAGCCTGAGCCTGTTCATGTACAACAAGCCGCGCGAGGCCAAGCGGCTGTTCTTCGACGTGATCCCGCGGCACGTCGACGAGGTGCTGAGCTTCTCCGAGCGCTACGCCGCGCAGGACGCCAAGCTGCGCCTGGGCAACCCCGTCTGGCACATCCATGCTGGCAACCCGCCCGCGCCGGAGCGGATCGGGGAGGGCGCGCAAGGGGGGTCCAAGGGCAGCGTGAGCTTCGCGATGCTGCTCAACCTCGTGGCGGTGGCCAACGCCGAGGAGCCGGGCGTGCTCTGGGGCTTCATCCGGCGCTACGCCGCCGACGTCGGCCCCGAGACCCATCCCGGCCTCGACCGGCTCGTCGGCCACGCGCTGGCCTACTTCCGCGACTTCGTGCGCCCGGCCAAGAGCTACCGGGCGCCGAGCCCGGAGGAGCGCGCCGCCCTCGACGACCTCTCCGCGTCGCTCACCGAGCACGACGGCTCGACCGACCCGGAGGGCTTGCAGGCGGTGGTCTACGAGGTCGGGCGGCGGCACTTCCCGGACCTGTCGGGCAAGGGCAAGAGCCCGGACGGACGGCCCGGCGTGTCGCAGGCGTGGTTCACGACGATCTACAACGTGCTGTTCGGCGAGGCCCGCGGCCCGCGCTTCGGCTCGTTCGTGGCGCTCTACGGCGTGGCGGAGACCCGCGCGCTGATCGCCAAGGCGCTGTCGGGCGAGCTGCTGGCCGAGCACGCGGCGTTCACGGCGAGCCGCGCAGCGAAATCCGCCTGACGGGCGTTCGCGGGATCGTCACGCACCGCGCGTGACGCACCACCATCGGATCGGGCGCTCGGGGGCAGGGGCATGATCGTACGGGACCTCGCCGGGCTCGAGGCCATCTACGGCGACCACCTCGCCCCGGCCTCCGTGGTGAAGGAGAGCGAGCGGATCACGGCGCACTACGCCGCGCTGATCGCGGCCTCGCCCTTCGCGATCCTCGCCACCGCCGGCCCGGAGGGGCTCGATTGCAGCCCGCGGGGCGACGGTCCGGGCTTCGTCCGGGTCGTCGACCCGCACACCCTGGTGCTGCCCGACCGCCGCGGCAACAACCGGATCGACAGCCTGCGCAACGTGGTGCGCGATCCGCGCGTCGCCCTGCTGTTCCTGATCCCCGGCTCGGGGACGACCTTCCGCGTGAACGGGCGGGCCGTGGTCTCGGCCGATCCGGCCCTTTTGGAAAGCTTCGCCGTCGACGGGCAGGCGCCGCGCACCGCCCTCGTGGTCACCGTCGAGCAGGCCTACTTCCAGTGCGCCCGCGCCGTCGTCCGCGCGCAGCTGTGGGATCCCGCCCGCCACGTCGAGGCGGGGACGCTGCCGAGCCCGGGGACGATCCTGGCCGCCCTGAGCGCGGGCGAGGTCGGCGGCCGCCCCTACGACGAGGCCTGGCCGGCACGCGCGGCCGCCACCCTCTGGTAGGGCGGCCGGACGCGCTCACGCGTTCGGCACCGCCACCTTCTGGCGCAACCCCGCGATCACCGCGCGCAGGATGTCGGCGCCCGCCTCCGCGCCGGCCTTGGCGCTCATGTCGCCGCGCACCGCGTAGATGCGCTCGTGCACGAAGGCGAGCTTGGCGATCACCGCGGGCGTCAGGCGGAACGGGTAGAGGTCGGGCTGCCCCATGCTGCGGGACAGCGAGTTCACCGCGTAGGTGAGCGGCAGCCACGCCGCGATCAGCTTGTCGAGGTCGGGCGTGCGATAGGGATCGAAGTCGATCACCACCGGCTCGCTGCCGCCCCGGCGCAGCTGCGGCCGCAATTGGAGCGCGAAGGTCGAGGCGGTCTCCACCGTGTCGACGATGTGCAGGTAATGCGCCCAGGTCTCGGCGAAATCCTCCCACGGGTGGCTCGTGGCGTAGGCCGAGACGAAGGATTCCTCCCAATCGCCCGGCGCGCCGTGGGCGTAGTGGTTCTGCAGGGCGCCGACGTAGTTCAGGCTCTCGTCGCCGAACAGATCGCGGAACGTCCACAGGTGCGGGCTGTTCTGGACCAGCAGGTACCAGAAGTAATGCCCGATCTCGTGGCGGAAATGCCCGAGCAGGGTGCGGTAATGCTCGCCGAAGCGGATCCGGCGCCGCTCGCGCTCGACGTCGTCGGCCTCGGCGATGTTCATGCTGATCAGGCCGTTGAGGTGGCCCGTGAGCACCGGCGGCCCGATCAGGAAGCTCTCGGACGGGTCGACCAGGAAGTCGAAGGCGAGCCCGTCGGTGTATTGCGCACGGGTGGCCAGCGGCAGGTCGAGGCGCAGCAGCGAGTAGAACAGCCGGTGCTTGGCCGCCTCGACCTGACGCCAGCGGGTCAGGTTCCAGGCGAGCGTCAGGTCGGGGACGACGCGGTTGTGGCGGCAGGTGACGCAGAACGTCTCGGGCGCGTCGTCCGGCACGAGCCAGTTGCAGGCCGCGTGCCGGGCGTTGGCGCAGAAGCGGTAGCGCTGGCCGGGCCGCGCATAGGCGTGGAAGGTCTGCGCCTCGGCCGAGCCCGGATGGGCCGAGCGGACCGACGGCTCGAGCGCGGAGATCTCGTGCACCTCGCAGACGTAGCCGAGGCGCCGCTGGCAGCTGTCGCAGGCCGTGCTCTCGAAGGTGAGCGGCTGGTCGCAGGCTTGGCACTGGAAGATCTTCATGGCGGGTCCCGGCGCCCGAGGCGGGCAAGCACCCTGTCGTCGAAGGCGTCGTCGGCAGTCGTCGGCGGCCGCCGCCGGGCGGACCGTCCTCGCCGCATCAAACGGGCTTGCCCGGCAAAGTTCCCGGGGGGCGCGGCACGGGGAGGACGCGGCGCGCCGCCCGGAGCCGGACGCCGCATGGAAATTGCTTGCGCCCTCCCCTTTGCCGCATAAGGCGCAGACGAGGGCACCGCCGGATTCGATCCGGACGCCACCTGCTTCGCCCAGACGAGAGTGCCCGTGTCGATCAAAGCCGCCCTGCACCACGTCACGCACTACACCTACGACCGGCCGATCGCGCTCGGGCCGCAGGTGATTCGCCTGCGGCCGGCGCCGCATGCGCGCACGAAGATCCCCTCCTACACCCTCAAGGTGACCCCGGAGAACCACTTCGTGAACTGGCAGCAGGACCCGAACGGGAACTGGCTCGCCCGGCTGGTCTTCCCGGAGAAGACCAGCGAGCTGAAGATCGAGGTCGACCTCACCGCCGACATGTCGGTGATCAACCCGTTCGACTTCTTCGTCGAGGACTACGCGCAGGCCCGCCCGTTCGCCTACGCCCCCGACCTCGTCGCCGAGCTGGCGCCCTACCGCGTCCTTGACGACGCCCAGGGGCCTGAGATCGACGGCTTCCTGGCGCGCCTGCCGTCCGAGCCGAACACCGTGCTGTTCCTGGTGGCGCTGAACGCGCAGATCAGCCGCGAGGTCGCCTACGGCGTCCGGATGGAGCCGGGCGTCCAGACGCCGGCCGAGACCCTGACCCTGAAGAGCGGCTCCTGCCGCGATTCGGCCTGGCTCCTCGTCCAGGTGCTGCGCCGCATCGGCTTCGCCGCCCGCTTCGTCTCGGGGTACCTGATCCAGCTCGTGCCCGACACCACCGCGGTCGACGGCCCCGAGGGCACCAAGACCGACTTCACCGACCTGCACGCCTGGGCCGAGGTCTACCTGCCCGGCGCCGGCTGGATCGGGCTCGACGCCACCTCCGGCCTGCTCTGCGGGGAGGGGCACATCCCGCTGGCCGCCACCCCGCACTACCATTCGGCCGCGCCGATCTCGGGGCTCGCCGAGCCGGCCAAGGTCGAGTTCGGCTTCGAGATGACCGTGGCGCGCGTGGAGGAGAGCCCGCGCATCACCAAACCGTTCTCGGACGCGGTCTGGGCGGCCATGGACGCCCTCGGCGACCGGGTCGACGCCGACCTCGTCGCCCAGGACGTGCGCCTGACCATGGGCGGCGAGCCGACCTTCGTCTCGATCGACGACTTCGAGGCGCCGGAATGGAACATCGCCGCCGTCGGCCCGTCGAAGCGGGGGCTGGCCGACAAGCTGATCCGCCGCCTGCGCGACCGCTTCGCGCCGGGCGGCATGCTGCATTACGGCCAGGGCAAGTGGTATCCGGGCGAGAGCCTGCCGCGCTGGGCCTTCGCCCTGTACTGGCGCCGCGACGGCCGCCCGATCTGGCGCGACGCCGACCTGATCGCGCGGGAGGACGGCCCGAAGACGGCCGACGCCGACGCCGCGCGTCGCCTGATCGATGCGGTCGCCGGGCATTTCGGGCTGCAGGACTACGTGATGCCGGTCTACGAGGACCCGGCGCAGTGGGAGGAGAAGCGCGCGGAGCTGCCCGTCAACGTAACGACGCAGGAGGCCAAGAGCGGCTCGGTGGAATTCGATTCGCGCATCCACCGCGTCTACGAGCGGGGCCTCGGCAACCCGGCCGGCTTCGTGCTGCCGCTCGCGAGCCTGCCCACCGGCAAGGACGGCGATTCCGACCGGGTCTGGATCTCCGAGGCCTGGGATTTCCGCCGCGGCCACGCGTTCCTGGTGCCCGGCGACTCGCCGCTGGGCTTCCGCCTGCCGCTCGGCTCGCTCCCGTACGTGCCGCCGGAGCATTACCCCTACTACCAGCCGCAGGACCCGCTGGAGCCGCGCGAGCCCCTGCCCGAGGGGCATGCCCGCAAAGGAACCGGCGAAGGGACCGGCAAGCGAACGGTCAACGGCGGCGGCATCACCGGCGTCGCGGTGCGCACCGCGCTCGCCGTCGAGCCGCGCGACGGGACGCTGCGGGTGTTCATGCCGCCGACCCAGCGCGCCGACGAGTACCTCGAGCTGATCGGCGTCCTGGAGGAAGCCGCGTCGGGGCTCGGGCTCGCGATCCACGTCGAGGGCTACGAGCCCCCCTTCGACCCGCGCCTCAACGTGATCAAGGTCACCCCCGACCCGGGCGTGATCGAGATCAACGTCCACCCGGCGACCTCCTGGCGCGACGCGGTGGCGATCACCACCGACCTCTACGCCGACGCCCGCCAGACCCGGCTGGGCGCCGAGAAGTTCATGGTGGACGGGCGCCACACCGGGACGGGCGGCGGCAACCACGTGGTGATGGGCGGCGCCACGCCCGACGACTCGCCGTTCCTGCGCCGGCCCGACCTCCTGAAGAGCCTGGTGCTGTACTGGCAGCGCCACCCGGCGCTCTCGTACCTGTTCTCCGGCCTCTACATCGGCCCGACGAGCCAGGCCCCGCGCATGGACGAGGCCCGCCACGACGGCCTCTACGAGCTGGAGATCGCCCTGGCGCAGGTGCCGGGCCCGGACGAGCCCAACATCCCGCGCTGGCTCGTCGACCGGGTGTTCCGCAACATCCTCGTGGACGTCACCGGCAACACCCACCGGTCCGAAATCTGCATCGACAAGCTGTACTCGCCCGACGGGCCGACCGGGCGGCTCGGGCTGCTCGAGTTCCGCGCCTTCGAGATGCCGCCGGACCCGCGCATGAGCCTCGCGCAGCAATTGCTGCTGCGGGCGCTGGTGGCGTGGCTGTGGCGCGAGCCGCAGGTCGGCGGCTGTGTCCGCTGGGGCACGGGCCTGCACGATCGCTTCATGCTCCCGCATTTCCTCTGGGCCGACTTCCTCGACGTGCTGGAGGATCTGCGGGCCGCGGGCTACGACTTCGACCCCACGGCCTTCGAGGCGCAGGCCGCGTTCCGCTTCCCGGTCTTCGGCCGGGTCGAGCACGGCGGCGTGAAGCTCGAGCTGCGTCAGGCGCTGGAACCGTGGCACGTGATGGGCGAGGAGGGGACCAGTGCCGGCACCGTCCGCTTCGTCGACAGCTCGGTCGAGCGCCTGCAGGTCAAGGTCGAGGGCTTCGTGCCCGGCCGCCACGTCATCGCCTGCAACGGCCGGCGCCTGCCGATGACCGGCACCGGCACCGGCGGCGAAGCGGTCGCGGGCCTGCGGTTCAAGGCCTGGCAGCCGGCCTCGTCGCTGCACCCGACGATCCCCGCGCACTCGCCGCTGACCTTCGACATCCTCGACAGCTGGAGCGGGCGCGCGCTCGGCGGCTGCCGCTATCACGTCGCCCACCCCGGCGGCCGCAACTACGAGACGCATCCCGTCAACACCTACGAGGCGGAGGGGCGGCGCCTCGCCCGCTTCCAGGCCCACGGCCATACGCCAGGCAAGATCGCGATGCCGGTGCCCGAGACCAACCCCGAATTCCCGCTCACGCTCGACCTGCGCACGCCGAAGCCGACATGAGCCCGACGCTGGCGGCGGCACAGGTCACGGCAGGACGGCACGCACCGGCCGACGCGGACGCCGCGGACGAGCCGGACCGGCTCGCGCGCTGGGCCGACGGCTATCGGCCCGAACCCGGCCGGCCGGACGAATATCTCGACGCGGACGGCCGCGCGCGCGGCGCGTGGCCCCGGCTGCTCGAGCGGCTCGCGCGGCTGAGCGAGCCCGAGATCATGGCGCGCTTCGTCTCGGCGGAGCGCCACATCCGCGACACCGGCATCTCGTTCCGCATCTACGGCGACCAGCGCGAGCATGCCTGGCCGTTGGGCTCGCTGCCGCTGGTGATCGAGGCGGCCGAGTGGCGCGCCTTGAGCGCCGGGCTGATCCAGCGGGCCGAGCTGATGGAGGCGGTCCTCGCCGACGTCTACGGGCCGGGCCACCTCGTCGCCGACGGCCTCCTGCCGGCCGCCGTGGTCGCCGGCAGTCCCGAGTTCCTGCGCCCGCTGCACGGGGTCGCGCCTCCCGGCGGGCGCTGGCTCAAGCTCTACGCCGCCGATATCGGCCGCGGGCCGGACGGGGCCTGGCGTGTGCTGGCCGACCGGACGCAGGCGCCCTCCGGCCTCGGCTACGCCCTGGAGAACCGGATGGTGCTCGGCCGCACCTTCCCGGACGTGCTCGAGAGCCTGCAGGTCGAGCGCTTCCCGGCCTTCTTCCAGGCGTTCCGCGAAGGCCTGGCGGCCGGGTCCGCGCGCTCGGACCCGCGCATCTGCCTGCTGACCTCGGGGCCCTACAGCAGCACCTACGTCGAGCAGGCGGCGCTCGCGCGCTATCTCGGGCTGATGCTGGTCGAGGGCGACGACCTCGTCATGCAGGACGGGTGCCTGCACGTGCGCACCGTCTCCGGCCTGAAGCGGGCCGACGCGGTCTGGCGCCGGATCGACGGCGACTTCCTCGATCCGCTGGAGCTCAACCCGGCCTCGCGGCTCGGCATCCCCGGCGTGATCGAGGCTTTGCGCAACGGCAGCCTGGTGATGGCCAACATGCCGGGCTCCGGCGTGGTCGAGTCGGCGGCCCTCAGCCCGTATCTCGAAGGGATCGCGCAGCGCATCCTCGGCGAGGGCCTCAGGCTGAAGAGCCCGCCGGCGTGGTGGTGCGGCGATCCGGCCGGTCTCGCCCACGTTCGGGACAACCTCGACGCGATGACGCTGCGCCCGGCCGCCACCCCGCAGCGCGGGGCGGGGCGCGACGCGATCCTCGGGCCGCAGGCGCTCGCCGCCGAGCGCGAGCGGGTGATCGCGGCCTTCCACGACCGGCCGTTCGACTTCGTCGGCCAGGACCTCGGGCCGCTCTCGACCATGCCAGCCTGGGAGCGGACCGACCGGGGCCTGCACCTCGTCCCCCGCCCCTTCGCGCTGCGCGTGTTCGCCGCCCGCACCCCCGACGGCTGGCGGGTGATGCCCGGCGGCTTCTGCCGGGTCTCGGAGCGCGAGAACGTCGACCCGATCGAGATGCGCCTCGGCATCCGCTCGGCCGACGTCTGGATCCTCTCGGAGAACCCGGTCGACACGCGCCATCTCGGGCAGCAGGCCACGCCGCGGGTCCGGCGCATCTCCGGGCACCTGCCCTCGCGGGCGGCCGACGGCCTGTTCTGGTTCGGCCGCTACGTCGAGCGGGCCGAGGCGGTGATCCGCCTCGTGCTGGCGCACCTGCGCAGCGTCGGCGACGCCGTCGTCACCGACATCTCGGGCGACACCGCGGCGCCGACCGCGCTCCGCATCCGCGCGCTCTTGGAGGAATGGGGGGCGGCCAGCTCCGCCGACATGCCGACGGCGGCGCTGGCGCAGGAGGCCCTGGTCGGGCGCGAGGTCCACGGCTCCGCCCGCGCCCACGTGATCTCGGCCCGCACCAACGCGGCGACCCTGCGCGCTCGGCTCTCGGGCGAGGCGTGGCTGGTGCTCGCCGACCTGATCGACCTGCTCTCGCTGGACACCGCCCGGGCGTTCACCGAGTCGCAGCTGCTCGGCCGGGCCGAGCGGGCGCTGAGCCACATCGCGGCGCTCTCGGGCCTGACGCACGAGAACATGAACCGCGCCGCCGGCTGGCACTTCGTCGATCTCGGGCGGCGGATCGAGCGGGCGATCAACACCTGCGCCTTCACGCTGGCCTTCGGCCACGACGAGGCCGGGGCCGACTGCCTCGGCGTCCTGCTCTCCCTCGCCGATTCGCAGGTCACCTACGGCGCGCGCTACATGCAGGGCGTGGCCCTCGACCCCGTGCGCGACATGGTGCTCCTCGACCCCTACAACCCGCGCTCGGTCGCGTTCCAGGCGGAGGCGATCGGCCGGCACCTGGCCGAGCTGCCGGCGCTCTCGGCCGACGGCATCCCCGAGCCGCATTGCCGGCTGGCCGCGCGGATCGTGGCGACCCTGCGCAGCGGCGAGGCCGCCGACTTCGACGGCGTCGGCCTGGCGCGGATCGAGGACGACCTGGAGCGGCTCGCCGACACCATCGCCGGCCGCTACTTCCCGAACGGGCCGCACGCCCTGCGGCCCGAGAAGCTGGCGGGCCTGGCGTGATCTACACGCTGCGCCACGTCACCACCTACACCTATGCGAAGCCGGTCAGCTTCGCGCGCTGCTCCCTGCGCCTGAAGCCCGCCGACGGCGAGGGCCAGAGCGTGCTCGAGAGCGCGGTGACGATCGACCCGAGCCCGGCGACCGCGGTGATCCGGCGCGACTATTTCGGCATCGAGACCGTCGGCATCACCCTGGACGCGCCGCACACCCGGTTCCGGGTCGAGGCGCTGTCGAAGGTGCGGGTCGAGCGCGGGCCGCTGCCGGCGCCCGAATCCGGCCGCAGCTGGGAGGCGGCGCGGATGGCGGCGATCGCGTCCCGCGATCTCGGGGCCGACGCGCCGGTCCACTTCCTGTTCCCGAGCGCTCGGGTGCCGCTGCTGCCGGCGGTGACCGACTACGCGCGGGCGAGCTTCTCGCCCGCGCGCAGCGCCTACGGCGCCGCCTTCGACCTGATGGCACGCATCCGCGCCGACTTCCGCTTCGACGCGAAGGCCACCGACGTGCACACGCCGCTGGCCGAGGCCTTCGCCCTGCGCGCCGGCGTCTGCCAGGATTTCGCCCACGTGATGATCGCCGGGCTTCGCGGCATCGGGCTGCCCGCGGCCTATGTCAGCGGGTATCTCCGCACGATCCCGCCGGCCGGGCGGCCGCGGCTTCGCGGCGCGGATGCGAGCCACGCCTGGGTCGCGGTCTGGTGCGGCGACGGCTGGCTCGGCCTCGACCCGACCAACGGCATCGGGGTTCGCGACGACCACATCGTCGTCGCCCGCGGGCGCGACTACGGCGACGTCTCGCCCGTCGACGGCATCGTCAGCGGCTCGGGCAAGCAGAAGCTCAAGGTCGAGGTCGACGTCATCCCGCAGGACGAGCAGGACGAGATCGGGGCGCTGGCCCTCGTCGGCTGAGCGCGGTCGCGATCAGCGGCCCGGATCGAGCTGCAGGGTGAAGCGCTGCCGCGGGTCGCGCCGGAACGACAGCAGGTCGGCCATCGCCGCGAGATGCGCACGCAGCCGCAGGGCCGCGGCGCCGATCCGCGGATGCGTCGACAGGGCCCGCATCCGAGCGGCGATGCCCGCGACTGCCGCGGCCGCCTTGCCGGAGACGGCGTCGGGCATCCGGCCCGCCGCGCGGCGCAGGTCGGCGCGCGGGCGCGCGGGCCCCGCCCGCTCGGGCGCCGCCACGGGCACGTAGAGCGCCTCGAAGAACGACAGGTCGAGGATGGACGCGCCGTCCGCGTCGGTGACCGCCATCACCGCGTTCAGCAGGCGCGGCTCGCCGCCGTGCTGGACGACGAGGCGGCGGATGATGGTGCGCGCCACCGCGCGCGCCTCGCCGGCGTCCCGGACGAGCTGCCCGGTGCGCTCCGGCAGGTAGGCGTCGTCGAGGCGGATGTTGAAGAACGCGTGGATCATGATCGAACGCCCCGTTCCTGGTTGGGTGGGCCGGCGGGCCCGTGCGACGGCGTCAAGCGGCCTGGGCGCCGGGGTCGACGGCGTCCACGGGCGCGGCGAGCCGCGGGTGGAAGGCGTCGGCCAGGCGCTCGAGGCGATGGGCCATGTCCCGCACCTCGTTGAGGGCGATGGACTTCTGGCCCTCCTTCACCGCGCGCGTGATGTCGCTGATCTGCGTCGTCGCGATGCGCTTCAGCTCGGTCGCGAGCTGGTCCTTGGTCATCATCGGCTTTCGGATCCCGAATGCTGGTCGCGGGACACCGTGGCGCGGCGTCCCTTACCGATCGGTTTCCCATCCCGGCGGGTCGTTGGATAAGCGGTGGACAAGTCGGCCGGCGACGGCGCGCACGACCGGCCGCGCAGCGCCGCCGACCCGTTCGGGTCGGCGGCGGGCGCGGCCGGCGTCGATTCCGTTCGCCGGCCGGTCAGGCCGTGCGGTGCTGCGGGTCGAGGCGCTCGGCGAGGCCGAAGCCGACCCGGACGAGGAGAGCCTCGAGGGTCGCCTTCATCTCCGGCGTGCCGGCCTCCTCGATCAGGCCGTGTGCCTCGATGCAGATCTCGGCGAGGCGCTCCATCGGGTTGTCGGGTTCGGTGGAAGCGGGAAGGGTCTGTCGTGTCATCGGTTCGTTCGCGGGTTGGCGTCGATCGGGGTCCGGCGGCATCGCGCCGGAACGGTTGGGGTCAGCTCGCCAGGCGCTGCGGCAGGGCGGGGCGCGCGGTCAGCACGGAGGCGGCGTCGTTGCGGGTCTCGCGCAGGCGCCGGAGCGTGCGCACGTCGAAGGCCGCGACCACGGCGAGGGTGTCCTCGCCGGCGATCCGGCAGGGCAGGCCGAGGGGGGTCACCCGGAAATGCAGCTGCACGAGGCGCAGCAGCCAGAGCGGGTTCATCTCGATAACGATCGACTCGATCCCGCTCTCGAGACCCCACTCGACGATGCCGGCCAGGAGCGCGCTTCCGACCGGGCTCAGGATGCGGCCGCGGTCGCGCACGTCGCGCTGCACGGCGTAGCGGGTCCACTCCCAGACCCGCGCGCTCCGGGGCGCGGGGACCTCGCAGAGCTCCGGCAGGACTTCGGTGAGCAGGTAGGGGCGGGTGGTCGGCAGCATGCGCTGGTAGCCGACGACGCGGTCGCCCTGCATCGCGAGCATGTGGACGGCGTGGCCGTCGTCGAACTGGTCGATCTCGCGTCCGTCGGGCTTGGCGAGGTCGTGCCAGCCCTTCTCCTCGACGAAGACTTGATGACGCAGGCGATAGGCCTGCTCCATGGCATCGCGGTAACGATCGATGTTCTCGGGCGTGACGATATGGATCAAAGCGGCCTCCATTGGATGGCCGTCAGTATCGTTTCTAAGTATTCGCCCGAAAGTACGCGTTCGCGTACCATTCTCGACTGCGAACCAGCGGAACTTGACTGGATCCGGTCAATCCGCGCGAGCATCCCCACGCGCACGCCCACGCCGGACGAAGCATGCTTTCGACGAAGCCGTCTTCGAGGTCGGAGGCGCGCGGCGCCTACTTGAGGAACCCGCGCCGGAATCCTTCCGCGACGGCGTGCGTCCGGCTCGCGGTCCCGAGCTTGGTCCGGATCGAGCGCAGGTGCTTCTCGGCGCCGTGCTCGGAGATCGACATCAGCTCGCCGATCTCCCACTCGGTCTTGCCGTCGGCGGCCCATTGCAGGGCCTCGCGCTCGCGCGGCGTCAGCCGGACCTCCGGCCGCGGCGGCCCTTCGCTCAGCACGATCGAGCGGCCGAAGGCGTAGCTCGCCACGAGCTGCAGCATGCCGCGCAGCTCCGGCGAGGGATCGAACCGCTCGGCCCCGAAGCTGAACCCCGCGACGCGCCCGTCGAGGGTGATCAGCGGCACCGTGAAGCCCTGGCGCAGGCGGAAGTCGCCGGCCTCCTCCATCACCCGCCGGGCGGCCGCGTCGGCGCGGTATTCCGGCTCGATGTCGGACCACCGGAACGCGGTCAGGTCCGTGGTCAGGCGCTGGATGGTCGGGTCGCGGAACAGGTGGCCGGCCTTGAAGTAGCGGTCGGTCCAGCCGGCCGGCGTGCTGTCGAGCAGGACGTGGGCCGCCTGGTCGCGCCGGCTGGTGCCGGGCATCGGGATGATGCCGGCGAACGTGCTCTCCACGCCGAGCTTGGACACGGCGGACAGCAGCGTGCGATTCAGATCGCCGACGGAGCCGGCCCGGTCGAACGCCTGGAACAGGCCGTAGGTGACGTCGATCGCCTTCGTGATCATGTGTTACGCAGCCGTTTCGCAGGAGCCGTCCGACGGAGCCGGCCGTCGTCTTCCGTACGCGAACTGGGTCGCCATCCCACCATGCGGCTGGACAGACACCATCCTGCCCTGTTTATAGGGGATTGAAAGTTTATTCTAGGTTGTATAACGAGGCGCATGACGTGAGGAGTCCGACGTGGACGACGGCCGGAACAACGGATCGGACCGATCCGAACGGGCGCGGATCCTGCTGGGGAAGATCGCGGAGCTCCTTCGTGTCGACACGGCGTTCTTCCTCTCGCCGCGTTCCGGCGCGCCGGGCTCCGACGCGGACCCCGCCGAGTTGCTGCGCCTGTTCCAATCGATCGGCGATCCGGACCTTCGGCGCTCGGTGATCGCCATGCTCAAGGACCTCGAGGCGAAGGACGATACGCGCCGCGACTCCTGAGAGCCGCAGGGCGGCGCGGCGGACCCCGCGTCCTCGCGCCCGATTGCCCTCCGGCGCGCCCGGATGATCTCTGGACGGCGTGTTCCACACCCCCGAGGCCCGCGTGTCCCGAATTTCGATCCCGTCCCGAGCGGGCATTCGCCCCGCCCTGCGTCACCTTGCCTCACGTCTCGTCGTTCCGCTTCTCGCGCTCGCTTCGGGGAGCGCGCCGGCCGCGGCGCTCGAGGGCGGTGCCGCGGGCCGGTCGGGCGATGCGCTCGCGCAGGCCACCGTCGGGCTCGGGACCGTGACCGCGCCCGAGGACGGCCTGCACCTCTCGCGCTGCACCGGCGTCCTGATCGCACCCGACCTGATCCTCACGGCGGCCCATTGCGTCAACGGCGATCCGCTCGGCTCGCTCGTGGTGTTCTTCCGCGGCAGCGAGCCGGTGAAGCCGGTCCGCACCGCCCGGGTGATCGCGCGCTACAGCCCGGATCCCGGTCAGATGACCTCGAACGTCGTCGACGTCGACCTGAACAGCCTCTCGCTCGACCTCGCCGTGCTGCGCCTCGCCGAGCCGGTGCGCGACCGCGTGCCGGTGCCGCTCGCCACCGACCCGAGCCGGGTGCCGAGGAGCCTGCGGGTCGCCGGGACCGGCGTGTCGGGCCGGGTGGTCGGCCGGCTGCGCACCGCGATCCTGACGCCCGTCGCCGCGTCGAGCACCGGGCTGACGATCGCCCGCGTGAACGGCGGCCGCGTCTGCTTCGGCGATTCCGGCGGCCCCGTGGTGGGGCAGGACCGGCGCGGCGTGTTCGTCTGGGGCGTGGCGAGCGCGGTGCTGTCGCGGCAGGCCCCGTGCGGGAGCCTCGTCGTGATCGCGCCGGCGGCGCAGGTCTTCACCAGCAGCGGGATGCGCTGACGCCGCGCCCCGGGGTTTTTCGCATCGTCCGATGCAACGCCGGGCCTGTGCCGATGTTGAACCGGCACAGCGTGCCTGCGTCGCCGTCGTGCCGAGTTCCGCCCATTCTCGATCGTGCGGGCTTCCCATGCTCTACGAACGCCTGCTCGACCTCGCCCCGGGGGCGCGGCTCGAACGCCGCCTCGCCGAGCGCGTCGCGGCCCGCCTGGTGATCGGGCTCCTCCTGAGCCTTCCCCTCTGCGCGGTTGCCGCGTTCCTCCTGGCCGCCGGTGCGATCCACGCCGTCCTGATGGGCGTCTGGGATGCGGGACGGATCGCGGGGCTGCTGATCCGGGACGCGTGCGAGCGCGCGCTCGCGCCGCCGATCACGCCGCGCTGACCGGCGGCCGCCGCCATCCGGGAACGCCCGGTCGCATCCGGGGTTGGTAGCCGCGCCGAACTGGTGCACCGCTCCCGGCCCCCTTCTGGACGACGGCACCGCTCGATGCAGGATCGCACCCCCGAGAGCACCTTCGCGCTGACCCTCGGGATCCTGCGCGAGAGCGGGCGCCTGGTCGGGCGGACCCTCGACCTTGCGCGGACCGAGATCGACGGCAACCTCCGGGCGCTGATCGGCCTGTTCGCGCTCCTGGGAACGATCCTCGTGCTGCTCGTCGCGGCGTTCTTCGTCTTCCTCGACGCGATGGTGAAGGCGCTCGCGGCGCTGATCGGCTCCGAGGTCGTGGCAGCTCTGATCGTCGCGAGCCCGTTCCTGGTCGCCGCCGGCCTGCTGGCGTCGTTCGGCCTGCGCCGCATCGCGCGCGCCACCCGGATCGAGCGCCCGAAGGCCCGCGGACGGGCCGCGCTCGCGGCCGGCGCCTGACGCGGCGCGCGCGCGGCGCGAGGCCCTGGATCACGCCCCTCGCGGCGCCCTCGAACCGCTGGTACAGGGGCGTTCCTGCAGCCACGCCGCCGGACGGCGGGAGGACATCCGTGACGTCTTGGGTCCATGTCGACACCGGTCTCGTGCCCGGCGAGAAGACCACCCTGCGCCTGATGCGGCAGGGCGACGCCTTCGCGATCACGGTCGGCAACCAGGACCTGATGCGCGACCGGCACTGCGAATCCGAGCGGGCGCTGGCGACCCTCGTCGCGGCGCGGCTTCGGGACCGGCCGAAGGCGCGCGTGCTGATCGGCGGCCTCGGCATGGGCTTCACCCTGCGCGCGGCGCTCGGCGCCTTCGGGCCGGAGGCGGAGATCGTCGTCGCAGAGCTCGTGCCCGCAGTGGTGGCGTGGGCGCGCGGGCCCCTGGCGCACCTGTTCGACGGCAGCCTCGACGATCCCCGGCTGGCCCTGCACGAGGCGGACGTGAACCGCCTGATCCAGTCCGGCCCGGCGGCGTTCGACGCGATCCTGCTCGACGTCGACAACGGCCCCGAGGGCATGGTCCGGGGCGAGAACAACCGCCTGTACGACGGCTGGGGCCTGAAGCGCGCCCATTACGCCCTGCGCCCGGGCGGCATCCTAGGCGTCTGGTCCGGCCGGCCGGACCGCAAGTTCAAGGCGCGGCTCGCCCGCTCGGGCTTCTCCGTCGAGGAGGTCCGGGTGCGCTCGCGTGCCAGCGGGGAGGGGCCGCGGAACGTCCTGTGGCTCGCCACCCGGACGGGGCCGGCGGCGGCGCCCCCCGTCCGCGCCGATGCCGTCCCGACCCCGGCCGCCTAGAGGATCCGATCCGCGCGAAAACGGGGCCGTCAGGCCCGGAACGACAGCACGGCCCGGGTGCCGATGCGGTCGGGCACGTAGCACAGGCCCGAGCGCAGGTTCGTCGCCATCGCCCGGATGATGCGCGAGCCGAGGCCCGTGCCACGCGGCCGTCCCTCGCCCGTCCAGCCGATCCCGTCATCCTCGACGGCGAGCTCGAGGGTGTCCTCGGCTCGGCGCCGGAGCTCGACCCGGATCTCGCCGGCCGCATTCACCGGGTAGGCGTACTTGTAGGCGTTGGTCACCAGCTCGGTCACGACCACCCCGACGGAGACCGCCTTGTCGGTGGCCAGCCGCACCGGGTCGGCGCTCAGCCGGATGGCGTGATCGCGCCCCGAGGCCCGCATCGCCGCCTGCAGCTCCTCGACGAGGCTGGCGAGATAGGCGTCGAGCTCGACCGCCTCGACGTCGTCGGAGGTGTAGAGGCGGCGGTGGATGCCGGCGATGGCCGAGATCCGCGCCTGCATCTCCTCGAGCGCCGCCTTCGCGGCCGGGTCCGAGACGGCGCTGGTCTGCATGTGCGTCAGCGCCGCCACCAGGGCGAGGGAGTTGGCGACCCGGTGGTTGACCTCGCGCAGCAGCATCACGGCGTGGTCGCGCGCCGCGCGGACCTCCGCCTCGGCGCGCTCCTTGTCGCGGCGCAGGGCCTCCTGGCGCAGGGCGGTGTCGACAGCGCCGCCGAGCAGCTCGCGGAACTGGCCCTGCACGTCCTTCCAGACGTAGTCGACCGCGCCGGCCTTCAGCGCGGCGACGGCGACCCGGCTGTCCTCGGAGCCGGTGACGTAGACCACCGGCGGCGCGTCGGGCAGGGCGCGGATCGCCGGAAGCACGTCGAGCCCGGTCTGCCCGGGCATGTGGTGGTCGAGGGCGACGACGTCGATCCCGCCCCGCGCCAGCCGCTCCAGCCCGGCATCGCCGCTGGCGGCGAGCTCGACCACGTAGCCGCGCGCGCCGAGCGCGCGCTGGACCAGGCGCGCGAGCCCGGGGTCGTCGTCGATGTAGAGGATGCGGGCCGTGCCGGCCGGGTCGGCCGCGGCGGGGGGAGGGCCGGTCATGGATTCTCGGGCACCTGGATCACCGAGAAGAACAGGCCGAGCTGGCGGATGGCGTTCGCGAAGCCTTCGTAGTTGACCGGCTTGGTGATGTAGACGTTGGCGCCGAGATCGTAGCAGCGCTGCACCTCGCGGCTGTCGTCGGTGGTGGTCAGGACCACGACCGGCGAGCGCTTGGTGTGCGGGTTGGCCTTCACCTTCTCCAGGATGTCGATCCCGGTCATGTCCGGCAGGTTGAGGTCGAGCAGGATCAGCAGGTGGCGCCGGGCGCTGGCCTCGCCCGAGCCGTCCGGCCCGAGCAGGAAGGCCAGGGCCGAGGTGCCGTCGCGGAAGGGGATGATCTCGTTGTTCACGCCGGCGCGGCGGATGTTCCGCTCGATCAGCCGGGCGTGGCCGTCGTCGTCCTCGATCATCACGATGCTGACGGCGTTCATGGCGGCCTCCAGGGTCATTCCGCGGCCAGCGTCGTCGGGGCGCCGTGTGCCTCACGACCTGTAGCGGCCTCGCGCGGCAGCGTCACCTCGAAGGTGGTGCCCGCGCCCAGCGCCGAGGCGAGGTCGATGCGTCCGCCGAGCGACCGCACCAGCGCCTTGACGTGCGCGAGCCCGATCCCCTCGCCCGGCCGGTCCTGGACCCCGGAGCGGCGGAACAGCTCGAACACGCGGGCGTGGTCGCGCGGGGCGATGCCGCGGCCGTTGTCGGCGACGGCGATGCGCACGCGGTTGCCGCCCACCGACCGTGCGGTGATCGTGATCCGCCCGGGCCGGGCCGGGTCGAGGTACTTCACCGCGTTGTCGATCAGGTTGCCGAGGACCTGCTCGACCGCCAGCCGGTCCGCGACGATGGTCGGCAGGTCGGGGGCGACCTCCACCGTCGCGCCGGCGGTCTCGATCTGGTGGCGCTGCGCGTCGACGAGCGACCGCAGGAGGCGCGTCAGGTCGAGGGGTTCGGGCGCGAAGCTGCGCCGCCCCTCGCGCGAGAGCTTCAGGATGGCGGCGATCAGCCCCTCCATCCGGGTCACGGCGGCCCGGATGAAGCCCAGCGCCTCGCCGAGATCGGCGTCGATCCGCTCGGCCTCCGGGTGGTCCCCCAGCGCCCGGCGGATCTCGGGGCGGGCCTCCTCCAGCTCGGAGGTGAAGCCCATGACGTTGACCAGCGGCGAGCGCAGGTCGTGGCTGACGATGTAGGCGTAGCGCTGGAGCTCCTCGTTCGATTCCCGCAGCTCGCCTTCGGCCTCGCGCTGCTCGGTGATGTCGGTGTGCACGCCGACCCACTCGGTGATCGCGCCGCGGTCGTCGAGGACCGGCACGGCGCGGATCGCGAAGTGACGCCAGTTGCCGTCGCGGGCGCGGACCCGGTGCTCGTGCACGAAGGGCCGGCGCGCGGCCACCGTCGCGTTCCAGGCCGCGATGCTCGGCTGCACGTCGTCGGGGTGCACGGCGCTCGCCCAGCCGAAGCCGGCATAGGCCTCGGGCGCCTGGCCCGTCAGCGCCGCCCAGCCGGGCTGCTCGCCGACCATCCGGCCGGCGGCGTCGTTGGTCCAGAGCACGCCGCGCACCGCCTGGACGGCGGCGCGGAACCGCGCTTCGCTGGCCTGCAGATCACGCTGGACCCGCTGCTGGTCGACGGACGAGGCCAGCATGGCGAGGAACAGGATCAGGAAGGTCGCGCCGCCGACCGAGAGGGCGAGGTTCTGCTGGCCCGCGCCGACGCCGCCGGCATGGGCGGCGTGGGCGCCGGCGGCCTCCGCCGTGAACGTCGCCGCCGCCATCCCGGTGTAGTGCATCCCGGCGACCGCGAGGCCCATCACGAATGCGGCGGACAGCTTCTGCCAGACGCCGTGCCGGCGCAAGGTCAGCCACAAGGCGGCCGTCGCGGCGGTGACGGCGATCGCCACCGAGAGCGCGACCACGGGCCAGCTGTAGGCGAGATTGCCGGGCACCCGCATCGCCGCCATGCCGGTATAGTGCATGCCCGCGACGCCGACCCCCATCAGCGGACCGCCGACGAGGACCTCGCGCGGGCCCGCACCCGGACGGCTGATCAGGACGAAGGCCGCGCCGGTGGCGCCGACCGCGATCAGCAGGGAGGCGAGGGTGAGCGTGAGATCGTAGGCGGCCGGCATGCCCATCTCGAAGGCGAGCATGCCGACGAAGTGCATCGACCAGATGCCGCCGCCCATCGCCAGGGCGGCCCCGGCGACCCAGGCCCAGCGCGGACCGCGGGCGGCGCCGCGCATCCGCCCGGCGAGGTCGAGGGCGGTGTAGGAGGCGAACACCGCGATCGCCAGGGACAGGGCGACGAGGGCGGGATTGTAGCCGGTATGGACCATGGCGCGACCGGTGACGGGGACATTCGCGCGAGGCGGGTCGCGGCCGTCGCCGCACGGCTCGGGTCGGCCAGCGCGCTCGCGGCTCGCGCGACCTTAGTGGGCTTTGGCCCGAAGGGAATCCCGGTTTGGCGAAAGAGCACCTCGCGTGCGGACGACTTTCGCTGCGGGGGTGCCGGGGACCGCCCGCCGCGACGGCCGCCGGCGGGCTTCCGCGCGTCGGTCAGGCCAGGAGCAACTGGATCAGCAGGTCCGAGACGAGGACGAGAAGGACGCTCGCGGCGATGTAGGCCGGCATCCGGCTCGTGCGCCCGCGCAACCCGAGCGGCGACGCCGCGAGCTCGTCCGCATCGTCGAGGCGGCCGAGCCTCAGCACGACGCCGACGGCCGGGTGTCGGGCGGGGGGACGCGGTCGGCGGCGCGCGGGTCCGCCTGGGAGATCTCGCGGAGCAGGTCATCGCGCTGCGCGTCGATCAGGTCGGGCAGGATGTCGTCGTCGCTGTCGTCGATCGCCGCGATCAGGCGGAAGCCCGATCCGACGCGCTCGAACGCGACCCGGACCTCGCGCTGCGCATACGGGTCGTGCGGGTCGAGGCAGAGATGCTCGGGCATGGTTTCGGGACACGATGCCGTCGGCGCGGCGAGGGCGCCCGCTTAGGCGGACACCGTGACGGCCGGATGACGCAGGACCCGCACCCCGGCCGCCGGACACCCGCGACGGGGCGCCCTCACGGGTCCCGGGGCAGCCCGGCTCGGCGTGCCCGAACTCGACCGGACCTGCCCTTACTTGCCGCCGGAGCCCGCGTAGGCGTCGATCGCCCGGCGGCAGTTCTCCGTCAGCGCGCCGCGGTTCTTCTTGAAGCACGCATCCATCGCCGGATCGTCCGGATCGATGTCGCCGCAGAGCTTCAGCGCGTCCCCGGTGCAGTACTTCTTCAGGTCCGCGTTGCCGCGCGTGGACGTGGGCGCGGCGAGAGCCGGGACGGCCGCGAGGGCGAGGACGAAGGCGAGCGGGGCGACGCGCATCATGGCTTCCAGCTGAGAGGATGTGGCGGGTCGCGGACCTGTTCGGGTCGACGAACCGTGCAGGGAACGCCGGACCGCGCGAAACGGCTCCGTCTTCCCCGGCCAGGAGCCTGCGGCATCGACCCTCCCTGCGGCGGCCGCGCGTCGACGGCGTGGGACGAAACCGGGCGCACGGCGTTCTCGACCCATGATCGATGATGCGCCCCGCCTCGGATTCTGCTGCAAGTTCGTGCTCACGCCGCCGCCGGAGGGCTTCAAGACCCTGAAGGCCGCCCGGGAGGCGGCGCTTCAGATGAACCTCACCAACGCGACCATGGCCTCGCTGACGGCGCTGGCTCCGGCGGCGCGGCGCGCGAAGATCGAGAATCTGGTCCGCCACAACCTCGGGGCGCTGGAGCGCCAGATCGCCTGGGTCGCCGGGCGGCCGCCGATCGCGCGCCTGCTGCGCATGGCGAGCAACGTCCTGCCGGGCTACACCCATCCCGTGGCGCGCGACATCTACGCCGAGCCCGAGATGCGCCGCCTCGTGGAGGCAGGCCTCGCCCGCTGCGGCGCGGCGGCGCGTGCGGCCGGCATACGCCTCAGCTTCCATCCCGGCCCGTTCTGCGTGATCGCCTCGCGCAACCCGGCGGCGTCCGAGAACGGCATCGCCGAGTTCGAGTATCACGCCGAGCTGATGGCGCTGCTGGGCTACGGCGGCGGCTGGCACCCGCACGGGGCCCACATCAACATCCATGTCGGCGCCCGCGACCCCGGCACCGACGGCTTCCGCGCCGCCCTGCCGCGCCTGTCGCAGACGGCGCGCGACCTCATCACCGTCGAGAACGACGAGAACGCCTTCGGGCTCGACGCGGTGCTGGCGCTCGCCGACAGCGTGCCGGTGGTGCTCGACCTGCATCATCACTGGGTCGAGAGCCGCGGCGAGTACATCGCGCCGGAGGATCCGCGGGTCGAGCGCGTGCGCGCGTCCTGGCGCGGGGTGCGGCCGCTCGCCCATGTCAGCGTCTCGCGCGAGACGGTGCTGCCGGAGCACGACCGCGACGCGCTGCCCGACTTCGCCGCGCTGACCGAGGCCGGGCATTCCTGGCGCGACCTCGCCGCCCACTCGGACATGATGTGGAACAGGGCCCTGAACGCCCTGGTCGGGCGCCACATGGAATGGGCGGATTTCGAGATCGAGGCGAAGTCCAAGAACCTGGCCTCCGACGCCCTCGCGGCGGAATTCCGCGACGGGGGAGCCAGCGCATTCCCTTCCTAGCCGCACAGGCGTACCGGTTGCCGGGCGGCATCGGGCGGCCGATCGAAGGTCGTCCGTTCGAGACCGTGGCCGCGTACGAGGCGATGCCCTGTTCGAAGCGATGGGCTGTTCGCAGCGAAGCCCTGCGTTTGAAGCGATGCCTGCGCCGCCGGCAGGCCGACGGGATACCCCATGAAGGATCTGAGCCCGGAGGACGCGCAGGCCGTCGACAGGTTGGCGTTCCACCTGCTGCGCGAGGCCTATTGCGACCTCGCCGGCGTGATGATGACCGCAAACGCCGCGGCCGCGCGGACGGTGCTGAGCACCATCGAGCAGCGCCTCACCGACACCCTCGGCCGCTTCCATTCCGAGACCGCCGAGGGCGCCGCCTCGACGGCGATCGTGATCGCGGTCGGCGACAAGATCGGCGACGTGATGGACGAGGCGCAGAACCGGAACGCCGCCCCGTCGGCCCGGAAGCGGACCGCCGACCTGAGACGCTGACGCGGCGTGCCGGGACCGGGCCCGGCGCCGCGTCCGTTCCCGCCTCGCCGCGAGGGCCTTGCCGCCAGGGCCTTGCCGCCAGGGCCTTGCCGCGGGGATGGACGGTGCGTCCGCGAGGCGCGACGGCCCGGTCCCCCGCGGAATCCGCTGACGCTCCGGCCGTCGCCCGTGCTCCGACCGGGGGCCGGGAGAGCACGGCGGGGGGCGCAAAAAGGCCCGGCGCGGAAGTCTCCGGCCGGGCCAAGGTGATCTCGGGCCTCCTGCGTGAACGAGTCAGGACCGGCCGTCATCCTCCAGATGGGGGATCGAGTTTCCGGCACCTGGCGTCCGGACCCTCGCGGAGGTTCCGCACCCCGGCGTGCCGGCGGCTTCACGCATGACGACCCTCGCAGCGGCCGACCCGAGCGATCGTCATCAACGGAGAGGGCGCGGGTCCCGGCCATCGACCCGATCCCAGCCGGGGGCCTGCGTCACCGCGGATGATCGTCCGCCGCTTTCGGCTCCGCCCGCTCCAGGGCGACGCGCGCGGCATGGAACCACCACAGCGGCATGTCGCGGTTCATCCCAGCCAGATCCGAGACCCAGCCCTCCTTCGGCATCGTGTCGGCGCGATCCGCGAACAGCCGCAGGGCGGTCTCGACCCGTTCACGCTGGGCGCGCTCGAGAATGGCCATGCGCTCGGCTGCGTTCCGCTCCGCGGTGAGCTTCACCAGGCGCTGGGTGGCCAGATCGTCCGCGTCGAAGGCGAATTGCTGCCAGAAGGTCTCCGCTTCCCGCGCGACGTCGCGCTCGCGCTGCATCAGGGGCAGGGCCGCCTCCGCAGCGGCCTGGGCGGCCGCGGAGGCCCGGGCGCGCTCGAGCATCCGGTTGTTGGCTTCCAGCAGTTCGCGCTCGCGCTCCGGCCCCATGCGCTGGCGGCGCAGGACGTTCACCTCCTCCTCGACCATCCGGCGTTCCTCGCCCTGGCGCGCCAACAGGGCGAGCAACCCGGCGATGGGGCCGCTCAAGAGGGCATCGGCGCGCCCGAGATAGCGCGCGCGCAGCCCGGGATGCTCGCGGTCCAGACGATCGCCGATCCAGGGCGGCGCACCGGCGATCTCCGCACTGTCGTGCTCGTAGAGGGTGCAGGCCATCGCGTCGCGCAGGCTGGCCGGCGTCGGATCGGTCATGGTCATGCGGATCTTTCGGCATGGAATGGGGACGCGCGGGAAACGCGGTCGTCGCGCACGCGGATCGCGGCCTGCATGACGGCGATCCCGACATGGTGGCCGATATCGACGGGGAGCAGGCCGCCCGTCGTGCCGATCGGCCGGCATCGGGCGATCGGGAAGGCGGATCGGCGCCGATGTGCGAGACGAGGCCGGGCGAAGCGTCGCGCGGGGCCGACCGGATGGTTGGTGCTCCCGCAGCCGCACCGTGCTCTGGCAGCCACACTCGGCATCGACGTTCGCCGACACGGACAAGCTGCCACACTCTGTCCCAAGCGATCACCCAAATCTCTGCGCATCCAGCGAGGCAAGGCGAGGTCGCGATGAGCACGAACGAACAGGCAAACGCAGGCGCCGTCGTGCCCTTTCCCGCCCGGATCTCTGCCGCGGTCGCGGACGCGGACACCGCCTCGATCATCGCCGTGCTGCAGGACCAGCTCGTCCTGGCTCGCGAAGGCAAGCTGCGATCGGTCGCCGTCGTGTCCGTGTCCGCAGATGGCGAGGCGGTCGGCACGCAGTGGTCGTGCAAGGGGGCCGACATCACCGGCCTGATCGGGAAGTTGACCGTCCTGACGCACGACCTGATGGCAGCGAGGAAATAGCTGCGCCCGTCCGCCGAGCCGCGATCCGTGAAAACCCGAACCGACCTGTGAGAACCGCGTCCTTCGGCGCTTTTCCGGCCAAGCTCAGGCCTCGGCAGCCTCTCCCGACGCGCCGGTCTCCGGCGGCTTCGGAGCCGGCGCTTCGGCGATGTCCCGATACCAGCGCCAACGGGCTTTGCTGACGCGGCGCCGCTGGCCGGTCGCGTCGACGAAGTCGCCCGCGACGACCGCGTCGGGATCGGCTTTCACAAGACGGCAATACGTGCGCGCCATCTGAATGGCGTCGACCTGATCGAGCAGCGGTTTCCGGGTCACGACAGCATCCCCATCGCAAAAGACACGTCCCTGCCATACTGGGCTAAGTTTTCGTCAACGAACCGCCTCTATCTGCAACGATACGGAGGCCGTCGGGCGACGAGGCGAATCCAAAGCCGCGCCGGCCCTGTCCAGCGATCCTCTTCCTCTTCATCACGATGACTCGGATCACGGCCATGCGGCCGCCGGCCGAGTTCGACAGTCAGGATTGGCGTCCGTGAACTTCACCGTCACCGCTCGCATATCGGCACAACGGTTTTCGCATCACTACAACTCGATGCTGGACGCTCTGGAGCAAGGCCTATCGCTGCAGGCCTCGGGCCTGGCCGACGTCCGGATCGTCGACGGCAATGGTCACGCCCGCACCCCTGCCGCGATCTATCAACTCCTGTTCGGAGCCAAGGACACCGTCGCCCCGACCGGCGGGGAAACCGCCGTCCTCGCCCTGGCGGCCTGACACTCCCTCGGCCTGAACGGCGTCGCGGTGGCGGTCCTCGCCGTGGGAGGTCTCGCACCCGTGTTCGCCCGGAGGCCGCCGGGCCCGGTCGATCCGTCCGTCGCCGTCGGCACAGGGGAGACGTCCCGCGTTTGCCTGGCGGTCGGCACCGGCCCATATTCGGCGGCACGCAGCCTCCTGAAGGGGTTCCGGTGATGGACCCGCACAATTACCTCCTGATCGCGTGGGCCGTCGGCGCGTTGGCGCTCGGTCTTGGAACCGCTTGGCTCGCGCGCCGGGCGCCCTGAGCGTCACCCGGAGAGCAACAGGCTCGGGTCTGGCGCCCGAACCGAGCACGAACGCCGGATCGTCGGCGCGACGATGCGGCACCGGCCGGCGCGTCACGCGTCATAGGACCACCGATGCCCCGCCGGCTCGAAGTCGCCCTCGTCTGTCGGCCGCCGCGATGCCGGAACGGCGGGCATAGCCGCCGCGATCACCCCGGGCGTCGACCCAGCGCAGGATCGTCGCCAGCAGGAGGCGGTCGGCGACGCAGGGGTCATTCGGAGCGCCGCCCCCGTCCATGTCGTCGGGCGGCCTCCATGCTCGGGCGGCGAACTTGCCGATCCCGTCCGAAGGCTCGGCGGCTCGAGGCCGTTGCGACCTCACCCGCTCTGCCGCCTCGCCGCGGCCGACCCGCGATCGCCGTCGAAAGGTCACGTGCGGGACGGCAACCCCGTGCGCCCGTCGCCGCCCTCGACGCCGATCATGGCGCGACACGTCCGGCCGGACCGGGCCGGCTCCCGGGGGCCGACCGCCTGCCGGCGGCCGCACGTCCGGGTGAGACGCAGATACACGTCGTAGAGGTCGGCGTGGTCGCCGAACCGCTGCCGGAGGCGCGCCAGGTCGTAGGTGCCGCGCCGGTTGCACGGCGGGCACGCGACGACGAGCCGGCCACCCCGGAGATCGCACAGGCGCTCCCTCAGCCGGTTTTCGCGATCGGCAACGCACCCACCGGCATCGCCGCCATCGGCGGCCCGGGGCGGCCAGGATCGCGCTGGCCGATCGGAGCGCGCGGGCTGGCTTTCGAGGACATGGAGCCGTTCCCGCCGCTGTGCGCGATGGCGCGGCCGCCGGTCCGGTCGCGCGGACCTGTCCCCGCACCTCCGGGCTCGATGCGGAGCGCCGGGCGAAGCGATGAACGAGACCAAGGTTTTGGAAAGGTGATGGCTCCCCGAGCCGGTCTCAAACAACTCTTTATCATCGAGACTGTTTGCCCCGCACCTGGGGGGAGGGGGGTCATTGAGGCGGAAGGGTTATTTTCGGCGGCCCCCGCACCGACATCGCCTTGGTAGCGTCCGCTCCCGCCTGCCACGACGATCACCCCATGCGCGACCCGACCGTCAGCCTGTTCCGGTTCGCGAGCGGGCACACGGTGGACCCGGCCGCCGCGGTAAAGGACCATGAGCCATCGCGGAAGGCGGTCGCCGAGCCCGGCGCATCCGGGAATTTTCGGCGCGGCATGGTGCGAACCGCGATCCTGCTGGCGCGGCCGACGGCCCCGCGAGCGACTTAGCCGAGCGCTCGCATCCATGTTGCTGCAGCCGGTGAACTAGGGAATTCTAGCTCTCCAGATGTTTTGCGTGACGCGCGGTAGTCCCGAGGGCTCTGGCCGTAAGCCTCCCGGAAGGTTCGGCTGAAGTGGCTGAAATTACCGAACCCGTAGGCTTCACTGATCACGCCGATATTTCGGCCCTCATGCGGATCATCCAAAGCCGCCCTCACGGCAGCGAGACGTTGCTGCATCAGATAGCGGGCTACCCCGCCTTCAGGTTCGAACAGGTGGTACAATCGGGTCCGAGACAAACCGACAGCCGATGCGATCTGCTCGACCGTCAGCGCCTTGGCAAGGTTGCTGCGGATGTACCGTTTCGAGGCGGACAATCGGGTCATGCTTGCCGGGGCACTTGCCATCGCCTGCCGATCCCGGTCGGGCCGGGCTATGGCTGCAAGCAAGTGGAGCGTGGCCTGCGCAATGTCGAGCGCCTGGTCCGTCCCTATCGTGTGCCGATGCGCGACCAAGCCGCGGAGATGTTCAGCAAGCAGGCAGGCCGTTGGACCAGCGAGGATCGCCCCATGCAGCGTTTCTTCGTTAGGAAGCAGGCGAGCGACGCTGTCGCGCGCGAGGCTCACGATTAGTGAGTTTGTTTCGCGAACTCGGCTGCGTCGATAAGGCTGCGACAGGTCGTTGAGCGTGAAAGCGCCGGGCGGAACTTTTTGGGTGCCGTGATCCGACTCGATCGCGTAGGTGTGCTGGCTCAGCAGCAGGGTGAACCGCTCCTGGCCATCCTGCCTGATCTTAGATCGCGTGCGGCCTGTCCTTTGAGGCGAGGCGTTCATGACGTGCAGCAGGACCGGACCGATCTGTGTGGTGTCGATGCGAGCAGAGAAGCCGTGCGGGTCCGCATCCAGATCGTGAGCGCTGAACAAGGTCCGCCACGCGTCGAAGCGATCGCGCTCAGGCAAGTCATCGGTCGAGAACGAAGAATGCCGAACAACGCTCATGACGCTGCTTCTTTTCCTCGAGGAGATCGCCTCTCGCGAGGGAGGCGGGCCGCAGGTCTACTCGCCCTGAGATCCAATGAAGCGCTGTTCAGGGAGTAGGGCGAGCATCGGCGTACTCGATTTGCAGGTCGCTTTCCATCTTCTGGTTGAGCGTCTGAATACTGCGTCGAGACCTCGCACGCCCTGCAGCGTGTGACGATCGTCATCGCCCGACGCGCCCTCAGATTGCAGCACCCGCCGCCACGGCTTTGTCCCGCTCTACTCGATCGAGTCGGGCTTCCTCGGGATGCTCGCGGCCGAGAGGGGTACGCGAGGCTGGCGTGAGTAGCCTCATCGGCTCCCGCACGCAGCCCGACAGCGACTGCGACCTCATCGCCCGCGATGCGGATCGCTACCGCGTCGGCCGGATCCGGCGCGAGCACGGCAACCTGCAGCGGGGGGCGTTCTTCCCGAAGGGGGTCCAAGGCTGCGCCTGGCACAGCTGGCTGCGGGTCGAGAGCAAGGGACGAGGCGACTGAGCGCCTGCATGTCGCGTGGCGCGCGTGAATGGCGATCGACGAGGCGGGTACGGCAGGGCCGAACGCCGCGTTGTGCCGCCCGGCCCGCGCCTCCACCCCGCCGGCCGTACCATCGTGCGGCATGATCCGGATTATCGAGCGAGCCCTTGCGGAGCCCCCAGCCGATCGATCGGAGCGCCTGGAGACAATTCAGCAGCCATCCTTGCAGCCATCCTGGCAGCGTTCCCGGACGCGACGATCGAGATCGTCCCGGGCCCGCTCGACGACGACCACGCGGTGGAGGTTCGGCGTCCGCTCTCGCATCTCGACGCGTCGCAGGCCGTCCGGAAGCGCCGGGGCGACTTCAGTCCCGTCGGCAGCGCGGCCGAGCCGTAGCCGTCAGATGCCCGGAACGCCCGCTCATCGTGGTTTGCGGGGTGCGATGGCGCGTTGCGGACCGTCGTCGCCCCAAGCCCGAGGACGATACCGCACCTGACAGGTCGGCGGGGGCGACATCTGTCGCGGAGCCATCCCTCTCGACGCTCACGCCTCCATGTGATTGCTGATGGTACCGGCCTTCGTAGAGCCGGACCTCGGGAGTGACCATGCGAACCAGTGGCGTCATCATCGCCGTGCTCGGCTGCGCCCTGGGCGTCGCGCCTGCGCAATCCCGCATCGTGGGCATCGATATCACGACGGTCGAGCCTTTCGCCGACGGGGTCGCGTTCGGTGCGGCCGGCGCCTACGAGCGCGTCATCGGCACGGCGCGCGGCGAGCTGGACCCGGCGGACCCGGCCAATGCCGGCATCGTCGACATCGCGCTCGCGCCCCGCAACGCGCGCGGCATGGTCGCGTACCAGACCGACCTGTTCATGCTGCGCCCGAAGGATCCGGCCCGCGGCAGCGGCACGCTGCTGTTCGAGGTGCTGAACCGCGGCCGCAAGTTCCTGTTCAACTGGGTGCTCGACGCGCCGGCCCAGGCGGCCCAGGCCGTCAACGATCCGCGCACCGCCACCGACGCCGGCACCGGCCTCGTCCTGCGCCGCGGCGACACGGTCGTCTGGTCGGGCTGGGAGGCGGACGCGCTGCGCCAGCAGGGCGGCATGGCCATCGACGTTCCGGTCGCCGGCCGCAACGGCACGCCGATCGTCGAGACGGTGCGCGACGAGCTCGTCAGCGCGACGCGCGGGCCGCCCGAGGCCCCGTTCTACCTCACCTTCAAGACCGCCGGCCCGGACAAGGCCGACGCGCAGCTCACCGTTCGCCGGCGCGAGGGCGATCCGCCTCGCCCGGTCCCGGCCGAAGCCTGGCACTACGCCACGCCGCGACAGCTGGAGTTGCTGCCCAAGGGTACCAAGCCCCTGCCGGGATCGCTCTACGAGTTCACCTACCCGGCCACCGAACCGAAGGTGCTCGGCATCGGCTTCGCCGCGACGCGGGACGTGGTGGCTTATCTGCGCGGTGGCGCCGCCGACGGCGCGAACCCGGCCGGCGGCACCATCCGCCATGCCGTCGCTCTCGGCATCTCGCAGAGCGGGCGCTACCTGCGCGACTTCGTCTACCAGGGCTTCAACCGCGACGAAGCCGGCCGCCGCGTCTTCGACGGCATGCTCTCGCACATCGCGGGCGTCGGCGGCATCTTCCTCAACGCCCGGTTCGGGCAGCCCTCCCGCACCAACACGCAGCACGAGGATCACCTCTATCCCGAGAACGCCTTTCCGTTCTCGACCGCACGGCAGCACGATCCGGTCACTGGCCGAACCGGCGCGCTGCTGCGCGGCGACGGCTTCGATCCGCTCCTGATCGAGGTGAACACCGGGACCGAGTACTGGCAGAAGGGCGCCTCGATGCTCACGACGGATCCGCTCGGCCGGACCGACGTGGCGCTGCCCGGGACGTCGCGCGCCTTCCTGGTCTCCAGCGGCTTTCACTACGGGCGCGCCGGTCTGACCTCGACCAAGGGGGCGTGCGCGAACCTGCGCAGCACCCTGAACCCGGCGCCGGCCCTGCGGGCGCTGCTGGTCGCGCTCGAGGAATGGGTGACCGCGGGCAAGGCCCCGCCGGACAGCCGTGTCCCGCGGTTGTCGGACGGCACGCTGGTGGACGCCGCCGAGATCGGCTTTCCGTTCCTGGTCGGCATCCCGGTCCCGACGACGCCGAACGCGATCGCGCGGTTCGGCACCTACGTCGATCCCCGCCCCGAGACCGGGCCGCAGTACCGCCCGCTGGTGCCGCGGGTCGACGCGGACGGCAACGACGTGGCGGGCATCCGCCTACCCGCCGTCGCAGCCCCCCGCGCGACCTTCACCGGCTGGAACCTGTATGCCGACCCGTTCCCGGCCGGCGCCCTGTGTGATCGTGAGGGCAGCGAGATCCCCTTCGCACGCACACGGGCCGAACGGACGGCCGCCGGCGACCCCCGCCCGTCCCTGGAGGAGCGCTACGCCGAGCCGGACGCCTACGTCGCGGCCGTCGCGAAGTCGGTCGATGCTCTCGTCTCGGATCGCCTGCTGCTGCGCGAGGACGGAGACCGGCTGATCGCGGCGGCACGCCAAGGAGCGACCCCCTAGCCGAAACTGGCAGGTCGAAGAGAAAGCTGGGCCACCGCTCGCGCGGTCTCGCTCCATGGAGAGTTCATGCGCGCACGTCTCACCGGCGCTGCTCTGTTCGTCCTCGCGGCGGCCGGCGCCTCGGCTCAACCCTACGACGATCGGCGCCCTCCGCCTCCATAGGATGAGGATTACGACGGGCCGCCGCCACACCGCTACCGACCGCCCCCGCCGGACTTCGATGACGACAGGCCGCTGCCTCCGCCGCGTCGGCGGGGGCCGCCTCCGCCGGATGACGACGACGATGACGGCCCGCCCCCGCCGCCTCGGTCACGCGCCTACTGAAGTTCACGAACACGCTCCCTCTCGCGTAGGGCCCGTTCGCTTTTTGTGCTGGCTGTGGCGTGGCTGTAGCAGCCACAGCGGAGCCCTTCGGTTACCGTGAGGCATCCTTTAGGTGCTTCACATGCTCACGTTGACCTCGATCATCACCCGCAGCGTCCTCGCTGTCGCGACCGTGGGCGGCCTTGCGATCCTGGCCGACGGCGCGGTGCGATCTCAGCTCGAGCGGGCTGTGCGGAGCAATCTGAACGTCGTCGGGCGTGCTCCGGCGCCGATGCGGGTTGCCCGGGTGGATGAGCGCTACGTCGCGAAGGGGCTCGATCGGGGTCGGCTTGGCGCCACCATGCGAATGGTTGGCACCGACGACGCGCAGTAAGCGCATCACGCACCGTCGATCCGGGGCCTAAGTCCCATCGCTCCGCTTGCCGCGGGCGACCTCGCGCATGGCCTCGTCCGGCAGCGGCCGCTGAAGCTGCAATGCCTCCTCCACCGGCGCCTCCAGCCACGTGCGCCACTCCTCCGGCGTGGTCAGCAGCGCCGGCATCGCCTTCGGATGCACCGGCCCGACGACGCCGTTCGCCTCCGTCGTGAGGAAGGCGTAGAGCCGGTGTTCCTCCTCGACGGGCTCGTCGCGCTTCGGGCCGCGCACGCCCGTCCACGGTCGCCAGATCCCGGCGAAGGCGAACAGCGGCCGGTCCTCGTCGAGCGCG